>JACDGB010000381.1 GCA_013815485.1 Rubrobacter sp. | reverse complement strand
GTAGCATCCGCCATATTCCGGCGCTCAACCGGCCGGGTAGAACTCTTTCATGAGGGGGGCCGTGATCTCCTCGACTATCTTGATCTGCTTCGCCGTCAGATCCTCGCGCCATCCACCTGGCGTCGCCTTGCGAGTGAACTTACCAGGCCCCTTCTTGTCCTCGGGGATATTCTCCCAGGAATGCTCCTCGACAACCCGCGCCAGGTCCTTCTCCTCAGCCGGTATCCCGAGCCCGGCGTAGATGCGCTTGATGGTCCCTAAAGTGTCGGCGCGGAGTTCCTCATACTTCACCAGCGCTTTCGGGCCTTCGTGGGCTTCGTAGGCGTCCCTGGAGTTGCTCACGGCCTGGAGGTACATTTTGGCGCGGTTGGCGACGAGGGTGTTGGGTTGTTCGGTGGCGATCCTGGCCCTGGCCTTGACCCTCGGGCTGTTCTTCATCCTTTGCCGGAGCCAGCCGCCTTCCTGGGCGGCGTCCAGGGCGGATGCGGCGACATCTCTGGGGTCCCGGATCAGGAACACCATCCGGCTCTCTGGCATGGCCTGCATGAGCAACGGCGCGCCGATGGAGCCGTTGGGCTCCTTGATGACCAGGTAATCCGACGCCTTCAGCTCCGGGAACCGGGCCTCCGCGCCATCGAGCACGAAGTTTCGCATGGACTTCAACCAGACCTCGCGATACTGGGGACCGAGGATGAAGTTATCGGTCTTGCGTCCCGCCGCCCGCTCATAGGCGTAGAACCCGAATAACTCTCCGACACGGGGCTCGTGCCACAAGTCGTGGCCGGGGAGGCTCTTCATCATGTCACCGAGCCAGGTGCTCCCTGTCCTCGCCGTGCCGAGGATCCAGATCACGTTCTCCGGGTTGACGTTGCCAGTCCGGTTCTCACCTCCACTTTCAGAGGCGACGAGCTTCGCCGAGAGGCGCGAGACTTCCATCTCCTTCTCCTTGAGCGCCCGCTCCAGCGCCCGGGCGCGGGACGCCCCGTCATCGTCACCGGGCAAGGGAGCGCCGTTGCGCACCGCTCCCGCCTCCAGGTTCAGGAAAACCTTGATCCTCCGCGCCACCTCGAAGGCCGTTCGAGTCTTGTATACCGGCATCCGAATACTCCTCTATCTCCGCAAGACCCCGCTGTCCGGGGACCGTTCTCCTGCTAACCGTCACTTCTCTCGTAGCCGATCTCCGCCAGCGCCGGCCCAGCCTCTTCGTCGAAGATGGTTCTATCACGTTCGGTGAAGACGCCCTTCCAGTCGCCGGCGACGCCTTTCCTGACGCCTGACTTCGCGTCCTCTTCGCCCCGCCGGCGGCCACCGGAGCGCCGCTCGAAGCTGGTGGCCTCGACGCAACGGGAGACGGTCTTCGGATCAGCCCCGGCGCCGAGGAAGGCGAAGACGCGCCCGAACTCCTCCTCGGGGCGCTCCAGCAGGTCCTCGTAGCGGACCTCGGCGTAGTTCTCGCCGAACATCCGGCGGCCGTCGCGGCTGGCGGCGGTCACGCGGGAACCCCAGATCCCGGCCATGTGACGCAACCGCTTCTCGGTGAACAGGCTCTTCCCGGAGGCCCCGAACGCCGCCGGGTCTTGCCAGTATCGGTCACGTTTTTCGAGTTCATCGGGGGCGAAGCGCCGGACGCCGCCCCGGTCGGTAGTGCGCTTCCAGTTGTGGTGGATCAGGGACACAGCCGCGTCCCGTCCGTCCCTCACGAGATGCACGACCTTCGCATCCGGGAAGAGCCCGGAGATCTCCGCGACCACCGCGTCGGAACTGAGCGGCGTCTTGTCTCCAACCATCCGCTTGCCGCTCGCGGAGAGCTTCGCCGTGAGGAAATATTCGGTAGCCAGGCGGGTCAGGTTCTTGAGATGTTCGTCGGCGTCATCGCCTCGGGACCACACCGACCGCTCGACCCACATCCGCAGATACTCGTCACCGGCCAGCGCGTTGTACAGGGAGGACGGCTGGAGCTTCTGGCGCGTGGTCTCTTTGCTCGTCTCCATGTCCTTGAAGTGTTCGCGGCGCATCTCACGGTCGAAGAACCGGCCCTCGCCTCGGCAAAGCACCTCGGGATGGGCGTCCAGGGTCTCCATCAACCAAGTCGTCCCTGACTTCGGGAACCCCACCACGAAGAAGATGGGCGCGTCGATCCAGGACATGCCCCTGAGCCCCGCAAGCTCCTTCGCGGACAGCGCGCCCCGTCCGCGGCGCCACAGCCGGCTCACGGCCTTCGGGTCCCTCATAACGGTCTTCACGCCGCGCGCTATCCTGGAAACCGGACGACCGCCGGACACGAACATCTACCTCCCGATGGAAATGCAACATCTAACCTGCGCATGCTCTCACAAAAGCCCCGGCGTGATTACTCCCTGGCACGCAGCGCGCCCTCGCGCTCCAGGTACCCGGCCAGTGCCTCGCGCCAGTGCCTGAGCCGTGGGCCGCCGAAATCCGAGATGACCCCGTTGGCGGGACGCGGGGCCGGGAGCGGGAACTCCGCGCTCGAAACCGGTGTCACCCTGACCTCCGCGCCAGAGAGACGGAAGATCTCCAGCGCGAACTCATGCCAGGAACACGACCCGGAGTTGGTGAGATGGTAGACGCCGTATTCTCCGGCCCCCACGATTTGAATGATTCCCTCAGCCAGGTCACGGGCGTAAGTTGGGGAGATGAACTCATCATTCTTGACCTGGATCTCATCTCTCTCCCCCGCGAGCCGCAGCATGGTCCGCGCGAAGTTCCCGCCCTCGCCGTAAACTGCGGCGGTGCGCACGACGTACCAGCGGCGGCACAGGCGCATGACGTACTCGTCGCCGGCCAGCTTGGTGCGTCCGTAGACACTCAGCGGGTTCGGGGGATCAAAGGGTTCGTAAGGACGCTCGCTCGTCCCGTCGAATACGTAGTTGGTGCCGATGTGCAGAAGCTCGCAACCCGCGCGCTCACAGGCGACG
>JACDGB010000380.1 GCA_013815485.1 Rubrobacter sp. | reverse complement strand
GGAAAGCCAGGATGGATACTCCGGCGACGAACAGCGCGAGCGTCGCCAGCAGGAAAGGCGCCCCCAGGATCGCCCCGACGCCAATATCGCTGGAGGCCGCGCTCCCGCCACCCAGCAGAATCGCTATTATGGCGACGAACGGGATCATGGTCTCCGGCAACGCCGTGCCCACGGCGGCGAGCACGCTCCCCACCGCGCCCTGGCCCAGGTTCAGCCGATCACCGAGTATCTCGACGGCGTTGGTGAACAGCGCCGCCGCCGCGACGATCACGACCGCGGAGATGATCATTTGCAGAATCGTCATCGAAGACCTTTCTTTCAAGCGGCTGGTGGTAAATCTGAAGGGGTTTACCCTCTTGCGGATAACGTTACACTGAACCGTATGCCGGATGCGCAGAACGAGTTGCGAAAGACACTGGATGCCGTGGCGAGCGGCGCGCTTTCACCTTCCGCGGCGGCCGATCAACTCGGCGGCGGAGAGGTGCGCTATCTGGACGACTTCGCCGTCCTCGACCTGGGACGCTCCTCGCGCAAGGGCGTGCCGGAGATGATCTACGCTCGCGGCAAGACGCCCGAGCAAGTAGCGAGGATCTGCGAGGCTTTCCTGATATCCCACGACCGCGTGATAGTGAGCAACCCATCGTCGGAACACCGGGCGAAGATAGAGAGTTTCCTCCCAAACGAGACGCTCAGGGAGGCCGGTCGTTCCCTCGTCGTCGGGGCGGGAGAGACGCAGCCGTCGGGCGGGCGCGTCGCGGCCTTGTGCGCCGGTACCTCGGACCTGCCAGTCCTGGAAGAAGCCGTCGCCGTGGTCCGGGAGATGGGCGTGGAGGTGATGAGCTTCCACGACGTTGGCGTGGCCGGAATACATCGTCTCGCCGAACCGCTCCGTGAGTTGCGCGGCTTCGACCCGGACGCCCTGATAGTGGCCGCCGGGATGGAGGGAGCTCTCCCGACCGTCATCTCGGCGCTGGTGGACGTGCCGGTGGTCGGGCTCCCAACCTCCACGGGCTACGGTCTCGGTGGCGACGGGACCGCCGCCATACTCGGGATGCTCCAGAGTTGCTCCCCCGGCCTCTCGGTAGTCAACGTGGATAATGGAGTCGGAGCCGGCGCGACGGCGGCCCTGATCTCCAACCGCGCCGCCCGCTACCGGAGCGCGAACGGGGACGCCTGACATCATGCGGACGTTCGTCGCCATCTTCCTGCCAATCGAGGTGCGTGAGTCGTTGCTCGAAGCGGCGCATGATCTCTCGGTGGAGGAGAGCATCCGTTGGTCGCGCCCAGAGAACGTCCACCTGACGCTCAAGTTTCTCGGCGACGTGCCCGAAGAGGACCTCGACGGCATCCGCGGCGTTCTGTCTCGGGTCTGCGGGCGGCACGAGCCGTTCGAGGCGGCCACCTCCGGGTTCGGGGCCTTCCCTTCCGCCAGCAAAGCTCGCGTCGTGTGGGCCGATGTCGTGGAGGGCCACGACGCGCTGCGCGCCCTGGCCGAAGACCTCGAAACCTCTCTGGGCTCTCTGGGCTTTGCCCGGGAATCCCGCCGCGCTTTCAGGCCACACGTCACGCTAGGGCGCGTTCGTGGTCTTCCGGTCAGATTGGAACTTGCCAAAACCGGTGCGCAAGGGCTGCGGTTTCCGGTGCGGGAGATGATATTAGCGCGAAGCGTGCCGGGAGAAGCCGGGGCCACGTACTCGGTCCTGGCAGCGTGTCCGCTATCAGAAGGCTGAGATCAAAGGCCCTAGCTGCATGATGATGAAGAGGAGTATCAGGATCACGAAGACCATCATCATAAAGTTGCTCCCACTCATCGCACCACGCCTTTCGAGATGGTATCGTTCACGATTTTTATTCTACCCGCCGATCATCCCGGTTGCCAGAATGCCCCGGTTACAGTTCGCTGGCGTAGAATACCCGCCGCGCCAGCGCAGGCTCCCCGGCGAAAGCCTTCGACCGCAACTCATGAAGCTCCTCCACCTTTTCGGCGGCGAGCCGCACGTTGGGGTCCGCATGCACAAGGAACTTGGATATTTCATCCTCGACCGCGTCCACGATCACGAGGTCCGTGCCCCCCGCCGTCCGCGGCTCCTTGTAGAATATCCTGCACTCGTAGCGGTCGCGCCTGAGATCGTAGGTCACCAGTAGCATCTCGGGCCGCGTCGTGACCATCCGAGGCGCGTTTTGCAGCTCGTACATCACCTTCCGGCGACGGTAGACCTCGTGTTGGCGCTCCTCGCAAGCGATGCGGGAGAATTCATCACCCTCGACCATAGAATAAGCCTCGTCGCGTGCGCTTTCGGCCTCTCGAACCCAACAGGCCACGCCTGCGTCATCCAACCTCTCCTCGCACGCTAGGCATCTGGATCCGAGCCCCACGACCACGCGCAAACCCTCCGGATGAAGGCAGTTATTCGAGTTCTTCTCCATAATGGTCATGTAGTTTACTCTCTTCCAACCAAGACGCGACCTCATCCTCCAACGTCGGCGTCATATGCACCTAAAGTGGAGGTTTCGCTTTCTGACAACCCATGCGGTAGCCAATCCGTGGCTCGCGCCCGAGTTCACTATGAACATCGGCGCTTGTCAGAACTCTGGCGCTCTGACAGATACTTTCCAGGTTGCGCATGGGTGAAGACGGTACGAGATTGGTCCGCCCGCGACGGTTCCTGAACCCGAACTCTTGGAGTACTTGCAACCTCAATCGGAGGGTCAAGTATGGTATCCGTGCGGGAATCGGGGCATCGGTGCTGATATTCTCGGGTGGATCGTGCGGTGGAGAGAGATACATGTGGTGATCAACCCTGCGGCCAACAAGGGCCGGGCGGCTGCGCGTCGCGTGGAGATCTCACGTTCCCTGGCGGGACGTGGCGGTGAGACCGCGTGGCACGTCACGGAAGGTCCGGGGCATGCTGGACGGATAGCCTCCGGTGTTCCCGAG
>JACDGB010000379.1 GCA_013815485.1 Rubrobacter sp. | reverse complement strand
AGGCGATGTGGCTGCGCACGATGACGAGCGAGGGCCGATCCTGCTCGTCCCTGGCGTTCGTTAGCGCCTCTTCGATGGCCTCCAGGTCCTCGGAGTCCGGGACGTGCTGGACGTGCCAGCCGTAGGCCTCGAAACGTTTGCCCTTGTCCTCCCCGTCGAAAGAGAGCGCGGTCGTGCCGTCTATGGTGATGCGGTTGTCGTCGTATACGTAGACGAGCTTCCCGAGGGCGTTCTGGCCGGCGATGGAGGCGGCCTCTTGAGAGACGCCCTCCATCAGGTCCCCGTCGGAGCAGATGGCGTAGATGTTATGGCCTACTATCTCGTGCCCGATGCGGTTGTAGCGCCCCGCCAGAAAGCGCTCAGCCAGGGCCATCCCGACCCCGTTCGCGAAGCCCTGCCCGAGGGGCCCTGTCGTAGCCTCGATCCCTGGGGTCATGAAGTGCTCCGGATGCCCCGGGGTCCTCGACTCCCACTGGCGGAAGTTCTTCAGGTCTTCGAGGCCGAGGTCGTAGCCGGTGAGGTGGAGCAGGGCGTACTGGAGCATGGAGGCGTGGCCGGCCGAGAGAACGAAGCGGTCCCTATCCGGCCAGGTGGGGTTCTCCGGGTTGTGGCGCATGAGCTTCGTGTAGATGGTGTAAGCCACGGGGGCCAGCGACATCGGCGTTCCGGGATGCCCCGAGGCGGCCTTCTCGACCGCGTCCATCGCCAGGGCCCTGATGGTGTTGATCGATGCGGTCTCTATAGTCCTGGATCTGAGATCCACGTATTCTCCTTCTCTATCGTTCCGAGACTGGGGCGGGAGGCGGACTGCTCGTCGGTTCCGCTTCCCGCTCCGGTTGTCCCTAACAGTTTGCCAGGCCGGCCAGAGCCCTTCGCGTCCGGGGCTTGTCCGGTACGCTCCTAGGCGGTGGTGGGGACGGCATCTTCCTCCATCTCTCCTTCCTCACCGGGGTCGGCCGGGGAGACGATGAACGAGGTCAGCACGACGCTAACGAGGTAGAGGGCGGAGTAGGTGATCACCACGCCTCCGTAGCCTATGAAGGGGGCGAGGGCGGTGGGGATGGCCAGGCCGACGAACGCGGCGCCACCGGCGCCGGTATTGAGGATCGCCAGCGCCGCGCCCTTGTCTTGCCGCTCCACCATCGAGGGCATCAGGGCCGACAGCGGCACGAAGCCGGCCAGCAGCACACCGTAGAGCATGCCGAGCGCAACCGTGAGAATGTAGCTTTCCGTGAGCAACGACCCGAAGTACCACAGCGGCACGGTTATCGCGCAGCCGACGCAGCCGAAGTAGGTCACCGTTCGCCGCCAGCCGAAGCGGTCGCCGACTATCCCGAAGAACAGGTTGGCACCGATGTTGGCCGCGTATACCAGTGAGACGAGGATGGAATACTGACCCACGCTCATAAAGCCATCATAAGGCGCCTCCGCGGAGGCCGTCACGAAGACGAACGGCATGAAGAAGAAGAACCCGTACTGCGGCGAGGTGTTTACGATGCGGACCACGCCGCCCATAAGTACCCTGGGATCGCGCCAGAGGATGTCGATGCCCTCCAGCAGACGGCTGTAGCTTCTCGGGTTCTCCACGTGCTCGTTGGCGATCGGGCGCAGACCCTGCGCCTCGCGCACGAAGAACGAGCCTATAACGCCGCCGATGGCGACTATCACCAGCGAGAGCCAGAAGGTGTTGTACACGCCGAGGAGCGGCACGGAGATGGCGGCCACGACGGCGCCAAGGGTCGGGAGGCCGCCGGTAAAGGCGAACCAGAACCATCCGGCGGCCGAGCCCCTCAGCGAGACCGGGGTAACCGTCTGGGCCCAGACCAGGAACCCGAAGGCGAAGAGCGGGTACGAGAGGCCGCGTATCCCGTATATGAGGCCGACGAGGAAGAGGCTGCCCGAGTCGATGGCGAAGAGGAGGAAGAGTATCTCGAAGACCACCCAGATCGCCGCGCCGAGCTGCATGACCCGTTGGGGGCCCCAGATCGCCGAGAGCGTGCCGGAGAACCACGAGGCTATGATGACGCCGAGGCCGTAGACGGTGCCGGTGATCAAGGTCGCCTGACCGCCGCTGAGCCCTCCCTCACTGGTCAGGTAGCCCGGGAGACGGCTTATCTCCACTCCGTCGCCGATCATGAAGATAAAGACCGCCACGAAACCCCAGAAAAGCGGCCTCGGCATTCCCAGGCTCTCGATCCGGCGTCCGAAGGCCCCATACTCGGGTTGTGCTTGTTGGCTACTCACTCGCTATCCTCCTTCTGGCCGAGTTCTCGCCCGGCGTCTGTTCTGCGTGGCTTAGAACCGATTGCGTCTCGTTTCCTCTTCACGTGTGGGTCAGCGGCCTCCCCCACTGGTTGGGGGCGACTTCGCGGTATCGTCGGGCTCTGTGTGCGCCATGTGGGGCTTCCCTTGCCATGGCCGCAGGTCATGCCCGACCGGGAGTCCGGGGCGTTCAGTCATGGGCCAGGGGTCGTTCTCTGTCCTGGCTCGCCTCGTGGTGAGAGACTTCGTGCATCAACTCTTTCATCCGGGGATAGGTCTCGATGTACTTATCGACGTAAAACTTGTACGCCTCGTGCATGGCCGGGTCCGGTTCGATCCGGCTCTCGACGTGCACCATTTTCTCGGCTGCCGTCTGGATGTCCGGGTAGAGTCCGGATCCAACGGCCCCGAGTATCGCCGAACCCAGCGCCGGCGCCTCTGGCACCCGCGTAAAGGAGATCGGCAGGTTCGAGACGTCCGCGTGCATCTGCATCCACAGGTCGCTCTTGGTCGGGCCGCCGCACACCACCCCCTCCTTCGGCTCGAAGTCGTTCTCGCGCATGATCCGCAGGATGTGCTCGGTGCCGTAGCAGATGCCTTCGAGGATCGCCCGGAAGACGTGTCCCTCCTGGTGCCTGAGGGAGAGCCCCCACATCATCCCGCGCGCCTCCGGGTCCGTGTGGGGCG
>JACDGB010000070.1 GCA_013815485.1 Rubrobacter sp. | reverse complement strand
CTCGCGGCGATTTCGGGACGAGATATCGGGGGGTTATGGGCGCGGACGGGCGATTGACGATATGCCAGATCAGCGACATCCACTGCGGCAGCCCGTACTTCGTCTCCGACCTCCTCGAACGCTCGATCCTCGAAATAAACGACCTGAACCCGGCGGCGGTCGTGGTCTCCGGCGACCTGACGGACGCGGGTTACCGGCAGGAGTTCGAGATGGCGGCCGAGTACGTGCGGCGTTTCCACTGCGAGAACGTGATGGTCATTCCCGGCAACCACGACTCGCGCAACGTCGGATACATCCACTTCGAGCGGCTATTCGGGGAGCGGTATTCGGCGATCAGCTTCGATGACGCCGTGATGGTCGGGGTAGACTCATCGGAGCCGGACCTGAACGATGGGCGGGTGGGGCGCGAGCATTACGAGTTCATCCGCGACGCCTTCGCCGGAGCGGGCGAGAAGTTGAAGATCTTCGTCATCCACCACCACTTGATCCCGATCCCCGGCACGGGACGCGAGCGGAACATCATCTTCGACGCGGGCGACATGCTGGAGCTTCTGGACGAAGTAGGCGTTGACCTGGTTCTCTCGGGGCATAAGCACGTACCGTACTCGTGGAAACTGGAGAACATGTTCATCGTGAACGCCGGAACCTCCTCAACGACCCGCCTCCGGGGCAACACCCGTCCCTGCTACAACATCATCGAGATAGAGGGCAGCAGGGTTCAGGTCTTCCGCAAATACCCGTTCAAGGAGCGCGAACTATACGTGGACTTCGACTCCGAGACCAACCAGTATTCCCGCTACGAAGACAAGATAGACTCGGAGATCTCCATCCCCGGCGACCAGTAGCGGGAAAGCCTCGTCCTGCTTTAAAATGACGTGGAACTGTCCCTGACGGCGCGGATGAGGAGAATGACGTGAGCTGGTACCTCGATGTGTTGAAGAAATACGCGGTGTTTGGCGGGCGGTCCAGGCGGAAAGAGTATTGGTACTTCGTCCTGTTCACCGTGCTTATTAGTATTGTGCTGTCGATAATTGATGCTGTTCTCGGCACTCCTGGTGCGGAGGGGGGAGCAGGCTTACTGAGCGGCATATACAGCCTGGCCGTATTGATTCCGAGCCTCGCCGTATCTATTAGACGGCTGCACGATACTGGCCGCAGCGGGTGGTGGATTCTTATCTCTCTGGTCCCGCTTATCGGCACAATTGTTCTTCTGGTCTTCAACGTGCAAGATAGTCAACCCGGCGATAATCAGTTTGGCCCCAATCCAAAGACCAGCAGGGTAGCGTAGTTTTGCGCGGACGAACCGGGCCGGAAGCCTCGTGCGAGCCCTCTTCCTGATCGACGGCGAGCATTATCCGCCCGTCGTGCTCGACGCGATGAGGAGCGTGGAGGAAACGTTTGGCGTGCGGGGAGTGGCCGCCGTGTTCCTCGGGGGGACCGAGAAGATCAAGGCCGATGCGGACTACGGCCTGCCTCTCGTGAAGGCGAAAGACCCGGTCTCCGCCGTCTCGAAGGCTCTGGTGGAATACCCGGATACGGATCAGGTCGTGGATTTATCCGATGAGCCGGTCATCGGCTACCGGGAGCGGATGCGGATAGCATCCGTGGTCCTCGCCGCCGGAGCGAGTTACCGTGGGAGCGACTTCGATCTCAGGCCGCCGAACCTTCGCCCGGTCTCGACCAAGCCTTCGCTCGCCGTCATCGGTACGGGCAAAAGGGTGGGGAAGACGGCGATATCGGGGTATCTGGCGCGGCTGTTGGCGCGGGAGGGCTTTGACCCCGGCGTCGTCTCGATGGGACGCGGCGGGCCACCGCGCCCGGAGGTCATCGAAGGCCACAAACTGGAGGTCGGGAGCGAATACCTGCTGGAGGCACTGGAGCGCGGAGCCCACGCGGCGAGTGATTACTACGAAACGGCCGCCCTGAGCCGCGTCACCACCGTCGGCTGCCGCCGCTGTGGCGGAGGGCTCGCCGGAGAACCCTTCGTCTCCAACGTGCTCGAAGGCGCGCAGATAGCCAATACGCTCGATACCGGCATCACGGTCTTCGATGGGTCGGGGGCGGCGGTGCCACCGGTCGCGGTGGACCGAAGGGTTTTGGTGGCCGGGGCTCACCAGGACCCTGAGTACATCGCCGGTTTCCTGGGCGCGTACCGGCTCTTGATCTCCGACCTCCTCCTTCTCACGATGAGCGAGGAACCGATGGCCGATACAGCGAAGGTCGAAGGCATAGTGGAGGCCGTGCATGAAGTAAAGCCGGAACTCCCCGTCATTCCAACCGTGTTTCGTCCGCGCCCGGTGGGGGATGTGGAGGGCTTGCGAGTCGCCTACGTCTCGACCGCGCCACCGGCGGTGCTGCGTAATCTGGCGGATCATCTCCAGGCACATCATGGATGCGAGGTGGTGGCGGCATCGGGGAACCTCTCGGATCGGCGGTGGCTGGCCGAGGACCTGGATGCGATGTCCGGGGTGGAGGCGTACCTCACGGAGATAAAGGCCGCCGCGGTGGACGTGGTGACGCGGCGCGGGGCCTCGGAAGGGAAGCCAGTGTTTTACTGCGACAACGAGCCACTGGGGGAAGGAATAGACGACACGCTTCTGAGGCTCGCACGCGAGGCGGTCGCTGGGTTCGGGACGCCTGACGGTAGCCGTGCCCGATCTTCCGATGTATAATAAACTCGTTCCAAGCGCGGGTCTCGCGCCCTGGCGCAGAGACCTTTCCGCACTATTCCAACGATAGTCCGCCGTTTTGCACGTCCGTCATGCGCAGGGGTACACGGTGGGTACGGGAGGTTGGGTGAACTTCCATTAACGTGGCCGAGCCCCGTCCGGGGTCCATAGCCGCGGCGGCCATCGAGTACGCTAACGTGACCGAGCGCGTGGCGTTGCGCGTCGCGCGAATGGAGGGCTCCGGGACGCCCGAGCGAGCGTACACGCTCGCCACGGAGGTTTTTCGCGAAGAACTCGGCAAGGTCTCCGTATCAGGGCGCGTGGCGATTCTGCGTGAAGAGCGGCTGGACGAGCGGGGCCAGGTACGGTCGCTGAAGACGCAGCCTGGCATTTTGAGCGTCGGGGACAAGCTGGGCGGAGGAGACATCGAGGTGGATCTCGCGGTCGAGCCGGTCGAGGGGTTGCAGCTTCTCGTCAAGGGTCAGGGAGGGTCCATCTCCGCGGTTGCGGCGGCTCCGGGGGGGAGCATGCTCCGGACGCCGGACATGTACATGAGCAAGTTGATCGTCGGTCCCCAGGCCAGAGGGAAGATAGACATAGAAGCCCCGGTCGCCGAGAACATCGAGGCCATAGCAGGCGCGATGGGGCGGCATCTTTCCGAGATAACCGTCGCCGTGCTCGACCGTGAGCGGCACGAAGGTTTGATCGAGGAGATAAGGAAGACCGGAGCCCGTATCCAGATCCGGTCCGAAGGAGATCTCACCCCCGCCATAGCCGTGGGCAACGGAGCTGACTTGCACGCTGTCATCGGGATCGGTGGCGCGCCGGAGGGCATACTCGCGGCGGCGGCCATCAAGTGCCTCGGGGGTGAGATGCAGGCGAAGATGTGGCCCACCCAGCGTTCGCAGGTAGAGAAGCTGCGGGAGAACGGGCTCGATGACCCTGAGAAGAAGCTGACTTTGGACGATCTGATCCAGGGCAACGACGTGGTGTTCGCGGCGACCGGGATCACGCCCGGCGAGACCTTGAAGGGGGTCGGGTACTTCCGGGGCGGAGGCCGGACGCACACCATCGTCATGGCGGCGGAGCCTCGTATGGTAAGATTCATAGATACCATCCACGCCCTGGAGCCCGACGCCGGGCTGCAAGGCTTCCAACTTTGAGACACATCCGCAATGAGCGACATCTGTATGTTGAGACAAGAGAAAGGTAGAGAAGCATGAGCGAGTTAGCCACACTCGAACGCAAGCGCCTGAGCGATCTACACCAGATCGCCTCGCAGCTTGGCATCGAGCAGTACCGAAAGTACCGCAAACCGGAACTGGCCGAGATGATCTACAAGGTCGCTACGGAACAGGCCACGGACCAGAGAGCCTCCCGCGAAAACGGAAGCTCCGATGGCGGTGCGGTCACCATGCCGGACGCTTCGGCGGCGAACGGCGCGACCGAAGCTACTGTGGCCCCCACAGAGACGGAAACTCCCACCACCGACGGGAGTAGCGAGTCCGGGCAGGCATCGTCCCAGCACCCCCCCGAACGGAACCGGGAGCAAAAGCCGGAGCCCCGCCGCCGGCAAGAACGACAGGAGCGTCCAGATCGTCCGGAGCGTCAGGACGGCAACGAGCAGAGTGGCATCCTCGATGTATTGCCTGATGGGTTTGGTTTCTTGCGGACGGGTGGCTACAGCCAGAGCAAGGGCGACGTATACGTCTCGACCAGCCAGATCAAGCGTTTCAACCTCCGGCGCGGGGACCATGTGATCGGCCAGATTCGTCCGGCCCGCGATGGCGAGAAATACCCGGCTCTGGTGCGGATCGAAGAGGTGAACGGCAACGAGCCTCAGAAGGGCCGCTGGCGTCCGAACTTCGACGATCTGACGCCGCTCTACCCGAACGAGCGGCTCCGCCTGGAGTGGAAGCCGAACGACATAGCCCCTCGGGTCATTGACCTCGTGGCGCCCATCGGCAAGGGACAGCGAGGCATGATCGTCTCCCCCCCGAAAGCCGGCAAGACGACGATCATGCAGCAGATCGCCGGTTCCATCGCCTCCAACTACCCGGAGGTGAAACTAATGGTTCTCCTGGCCGACGAGCGTCCGGAGGAGGTCACCGACTGGGAGCGAAGCATCCCCGAGGCCGAGGTCGTCGCCTCGACCTTCGACCAGCCCGCCGATAATCACATCGCCGTCGCCGAGCTGGTCCTGGAGCGCGTCAAGCGACTGGTCGAGGAGGGTCAGGACGTGGTCGTTCTGCTCGACGGCATAACCCGCCTGTCCCGAGCCTACAACCTGGCGGCCCCGGCGAGCGGGCGCATCCTGTCCGGTGGCGTGGACTCGGCGGCTCTGTATCCACCCAAGAGGTTCTTCGGGGCGGCGAGGAACATCGAGAACGGCGGGTCGCTGACCGTACTGGCTACGGCGCTTGTGGAGACCGGCAGCCGGATGGACGAGGTGATCTTCGAGGAGTTCAAAGGCACCGGCAATATGGAACTCCGCCTCGACCGGAAGCTGGCGAACCGCCGGACCTACCCGGCCATCAACATTGAGGACTCCTCCACGCGCAAGGAAGAGCTTCTGATGGACGCCGCCGAGGCGCAGCGGGTGTGGCAGGTTCGCAGCATCCTCAACGCCCTGGATTCCGGGCAGAAGATAGAGCTTTTGATCCAGAAGCTCAAAGAGACCCGCACCAACGCCGAGTTCCTCCGCGAACTCCAGCGCGTCCGCGGGTAGGGCGGTCGTTCAAGCAGATCAGGAGTCGGAAAAAGTAGTACGATTCCCGATCCGCCGGGACTTTCGAGGTGGCCGCGATAGAATTAGCAGGTAGCTTCATCATCGGACGGAGGTTTTATGAAGACGGACATACATCCCGAGTACACCACGACGCACGTTCATTGCACGGGCTGCGGCGTGGATTTCGAGACGCGCTCTACGGCGGGCGATTCCATCACGGTGGATATCTGCTCGAATTGCCACCCGTTTTATACGGGCAAGCAGCGCATAGTGGACACCGGTGGTCGGGTGCAGCGGTTCAGGAACCGGATGGCCCGCCAGAGCGGGAAGTAAGGCATATATGCGGGTCGGTGGACAGGCGATAATGGAGGGCGTCCTGATGCGCTCCCCCAACTTCTGGGGGATGGCGGTCAGGACGCCCACGGGCGACCTGGACCTGCGGGCGGAGCGGTTCCGTTCGATCACCCGCAAGAATCGGCTCTTCCGTCTGCCCGTGATCCGCGGCGCTCTCTCTTTGGGCGAAACTCTATGGCTCGGCATGAAGGCGCTGAGCCTCTCGACCAACATCGCGCTCGGCGAGGAAGAGGACCTATCGAAGAAGGAGATCGCCATCACCCTCGTCTTCGGACTGGGGCTGGCGTTTCTCCTGTTCCTCGCCGCCCCGGTGCTCGGGACGAAAGGAATAGGCTTTCTTCTGGGCAGCAGCATCGAGAACCCGGTCGTCTTCAATCTGGTGGAGGGCGTGCTGCGGATTGGGATCTTCATCCTCTATCTGCTCGGCATCACCGCCCTGAGCAAGGACATCAAACGCTTCTTCGGCTATCACGGAGCGGAGCACAAGGCGATCAAAGTCTACGAACGCGGCGAGGAACTAGTCCCCGAAAACGCCCGCAAACTGGACACGAGCCACGTCCGCTGCGGTACGAGCTTCGTGCTCTACGTGCTGGTCCTGAGCATCCTCGCCTTTTCTCTGCTTGGGGTCGAAGGATGGCTGTCCATGGTCCTCTCCCGCGTCATCGTCATCCCGCTTGTAGCCGGTATTGCTTTCGAGTTCATCATGTGGAGCGCCCGCAACCAGGATAACCCTGTGGTTCAGGTTTTGGTTTGGCCGGGTTTGCAGATGCAGAAGCTGACGACGCGGGAGCCGTCGGACGAGATGGTAGCGGTGGCGATGGCGTCGTTGAAGAAGGTGCTTTCGATGGAGGAAGAGGCAAGGATCCAGCCTAATGAGGCGACGAGCAAGCTGGTGATCTGAGTTGGACGGACAGGTAATAAAACTTGCGGAGGAGACGCTCGGACGCTACAAGTCGCTGTCCGAAGAGCTATCCGACCCGAACATTTACTCGGACCAGAATCGCTATCGGGACGTGGCGAAGGAGCAATCGCGCCTGAAGCGTGGGGCGGACCTAGGCCAGGCATTGCTCGACGCGCTGGAGGAAGAACGCGAGGCGCGGGAGCTTCTGCCGACCGCCGAGTCCGGTGAGGAGCGGGAGTTCTATGGGGCCGAGGCGCGGGAGGCGGAGGAGCGGGCCGAGGAGTTGGCCGAGAAAATCAGGGCCGAACTAATAGACCGCGACCCGAACGACGACAAGGATGTGATCCTGGAGATCCGGGCTGGCACCGGTGGTGATGAGGCGGCTCTCTTCGCGGGCGAACTCCACGATATGTACTCGCGCTACGCCGACCGGCTCGGCTTCAAGCACCGCAACCTGGCCTCCAGCCCAGCCGAAGTAGGTGGCTACCGTGAGGTTGCACTGGAGGTAGAGGGAGACGGCGCGTACTCCATCTTCAAGCACGAGGGCGGCACGCATCGCGTCCAGCGCGTCCCGAAGACCGAGAGCCAGGGCCGCATACACACCTCCACCTCGACCGTCGCCGTGCTGCCAGAGGCAGAGGACGTCGAGGTGCAGATCAACCAGGGTGAACTTGAGATAGACGTTTACCGTTCGAGTGGTCCGGGTGGGCAGAGCGTGAATACGACTGATTCGGCGGTCAGGATCACGCACAAGCCCACGGGCCTCGTGGTGACGTGTCAGAACGAGAAGAGCCAGCTCCAGAACAAGGAGCAGGCGATGAGGATTTTGCGTTCGCGGCTTCTCGAACGCCAGATGCAGGAACGGGCGAAGGAGGAGGGCGCGCTGCGGCAGGCTCAGGTGGGGACGGGTGACCGTTCGGCGAAGGTCCGCACCTATAACTTCCCGCAGGGCCGAATCACGGACCACCGCGTCGGCCTGACGTCCCATAACATGGAGTCTGTCATGGGTGGGGACCTCGAAGAATTTACTCAGGCTCTCGCCGCCCAGGAGCGATCCGACAAGCTCTCCGCCGAAGCTGCCGGCACGCCCGGTTAGCCAGTGCGGATAGGCGCCGCCAGCGTCCGGCAGGCCGCGCGCGATGCTGCGGAATGGCTGGAAAGAGCCGGCGTCCCCGAACCCATCGCTTCGGCGGAAATATTGCTCTCCGAGTTGTTGGGCGTGAGGAGGGGGGATCTCACGTTCCGGGACGAGTCGCTCATCGCCGAACAAGCCATGCGGTACGCGGCCTGGA
>JACDGB010000378.1 GCA_013815485.1 Rubrobacter sp. | reverse complement strand
CTAGCTTTGATGGAGACCGGGCTCGGCGGGGAAGGCTCCTAACATGTTGCGCGTGAGGCCAAAGAGGCGTGATCGAGGCACCCCGGAGCGTCCCGCGCCGAAGAAGCGGGAGACGGCGCCAGCCATCACAAAGGGCAGCATGCAGCTCCGGGTCGTCACCTTCGCCATGATCGTGGCCTTGCTCTTCGCTGTACTGGCCGGGCGGCTCTGGCAGTTGCAGATCCTCACCGGCGATGACTACACGGAGACCGCTCAGCAAACCCAAACCCGCGAAGTCAAGATCCCGGCCCAGCGCGGCGTCGTCTACGACCGCGACGGAGAGGTGCTCGCCAACAACGTGCCCGGCCTGAACGTCACCGTCGTGCCGGATGAGATCTCCCGCGAAAAAATCGCGGAACTGGCGGAGATTCTGGAGGCCGACAAGGAGGCCGTCCTCGGTCGCTACGACGCAGCCCTCTCCGAGTACACATACAACCCGTACAGCCCTATCCTGGTCAGGGAGAACGCCAGCCACGAGGCCGTGACCTATATCAGCGAGCGCACAGAAGAGTTTCCCCGTCTTTCGGTGAACGACGACTGGGTGAGGAGCTATCCGCAAGGCACGGCGGCGGCCCACGTTCTCGGGTACACCGGCGCGATCACCCCTGAAGAGATGGAGATGGAGGGTTACGGCGAGCTCCCCAACGACGCGGTCGTCGGCAAGAGCGGCGTCGAGTTCGCGTATGAAGAGGCTCTGCGGGGACAGGCCGGAAGCCGGGAATACAGCGTGGACGCTTTGGGCCGCGTGGTGACGCTCCGGCGCGCCGATGGGACCCGCGCCGACGGCCAGCGCGAAGTCTCCCCGATGCTCGGAGCGCCGGAGAGCATGACCGACCCCGTGCCTGGAAAGAACCTCAAGCTCACGCTGGACATGGACCTTCAGAAGACCGCCGAACGCGAACTCGAACTGGCGCTGGAGCGCGCTCGGGCCGAAGGATACGAGGCTTCTGGCGGCGCCGTCGTGGCGATGGACCCTCGAAACGGCGAGATCCTCGCGATGGCGAGCCGCCCTGAGTTCGATCCCCAGCTCTTCGTCGGTGGCATCTCGGGGACCGAGGAAGTGGAGACCTTCAACTACCTGAACTCCAAGCAAGCCGGATATCCGTTCTCCAACCGCGCCATAACAGCCGGCCAGCCCGCCGCCTCCACCTTCAAGGTCTTCACCGGAATAGCGGGCCTCGCCTCCGGCGTCATAGACCCCTACACCACCGTCACCGACACTGCCGTCATGGATAGTATGGGGTGCTGGGTGCCGGCAGGCTCCTTTGGAGGATGCTGGAGGAGCTGGCGGCAGAACAGCCCCAACTATGCGTACCTGGGGGACCACGGCACCCAGAATTTCGCCGAGGCCATCAAGGACTCCAACGACATATTCTTCTACCAGGTGGCGGATTGGATCTGGAACCAGACCAGCGACGAGAACTGGCTCCCTCACTTCTACGAAAAGTTCGGCTTCGGCAGTCTCACGGGGATAGACATGCCGGGTGAGACGGCTGGACGGGTGCCGACCCGCGCCGGGGAGGCGGAGCTAATGATGGCGCTTCAGGGCTCGGTGGAGCAGGGTCACTGGACGGTCGGGGACTGGGTCAACCTCTCCATCGGACAGGGGGATCTGCTTACCTCGCCCATCCAACTCGCTCGCGGATATGCCGCCATCCAGAACGGTGGGACGCTCGTCACGCCGCACGTTGGGAAGGAGATCAGCTATCAGGGCAAAGTGGAGAAGGAGATCTCCACCCCCACCAAAGAGGTCGGCGTAGACCCGAGTTTCTACGGTACGACCATCGAGGGGATGCGGGGCGTCACAGAGCGCAAGGGCACCGCCTACAGTGTCTTCGAGGACTCCGAGCTGGACGTGGCCGGCAAGAGCGGCACGGGCGAGACGGGGGACGAGGATTATGTGAACTGGTTCGTCGGCTGGGCCGTTGATCGGGAGGACCCTGTGGTGGTCGTCACGATGATGGAGAACGGCGGCGTGTTCGAGACGGGCTCCGAGATGACATCGGGGCCGGTTGTTCGCCACGTTTTGGAAGCCTATCATGGCGTCGAGCAGTCACCCAGAGACCAGTACGTGACCGACCCGGAGGTGATCAAAGCCCGCGATCAAGAGGCGAAAGCCGCGGAAGAGGCGAAAGAAGCCCGCCGCAAGGATCGTATAGACCGGGCGGATCGGGCCGGGGACCGCGACGAAACCCGAGCCGGGAACCGGGTTCGGTAGTCGGGATGTCATTGTTTTACGCGCTCATGTCGCTGCCGAGCCCGCCGTCGCCGGTGATCTTCGATATTGGACCTTTCGCGTTGCGCTGGTACGGGCTCTTCATCGCGCTCGGCATCGGGGTTGGGACCTGGATCACGGGCCGCGAGCTCGCCCGCAAGGGCTACGAATCGGAGCTTGCCCTGGATTCGCTGTTCTTTATCATCCCGCCGGGCTTCATTGGGGCCCGCGTCTACCACGTCATAACCGACTACGATCTCTACGCGGATGATCCATTCCCCGGCGTATTCGCGGTCTGGAACGGTGGACTGGGGATCTACGGCGCCGTGGTCGGCGGCTTTCTCGGGCTCCTGATCTTCTGCCGCTTCCGTGACGTGAGCCCGCTGGCCTTCGCGGACGCCGCCGCCCCCGGCCTCGCCATCGGCCAGGCCCTCGGTCGCTGGGGCAACTACTTCAACCAGGAGCTCTTTGGACGCCCCACCGACCTGCCCTGGGCCATCCGCATCGCCCCCGAAAATCGCCCCACGGGCTTCACCGACGCCGAAACCTTCCACCCGACGTTCTTCTACGAGTCCGTCTGGAACTTGCTTGTCGCCCTCACCCTTCTGTGGGTCATTCGTCGCTTCGCGGGACGGCTGAAGAACGGGGACGTGTTCCTGCTATACGTGAGCCTCTATTCCGTCGGTCGCTTCTTCGTCGAAGCCCTGCGCG
>JACDGB010000377.1 GCA_013815485.1 Rubrobacter sp. | reverse complement strand
CGACGATATCGTGCCGATCCCCGGCACGCGAAACCTGACCCGGCTGGCGGAGAACGTCGGTGCCGCTGACGTGACCCTCAGCCAGGCCGATCTCGACCTCGTGCACCGGATCCTGCCGCACGGGGCATGCGGCAGCCGATACCCCGCCGCGATGATGCCCCAGTGGTAGAGAACCACCTGACCTGCTCATCGCGGACGGGACGGCGGCAACACAACCGTCCCGCCAGCACCCGCTACCCCTCCGCCCACATGCCCATCGACAGGTAGGGAGCCTAAGCAGACCTGCTAGTACACAACCTTCTCGGCCTACAGCAGAGATAAACCGCGACTGCTAACGAATGGCAATCTCGGACCCCGGATAGGAGAATCCTATGAACAATCCTACAAACCGCATCACAACGCCCTTCGACGCCGAGTCCACCGCCGCGCAGGTGGTGGAGGGGATCGACCTGTCCGCTAAGAGGCTGCGCGGATAGGGACGTGATGCGTCCATGTGGAAAGCGGGCACGGGATGCTCGATCATTCGGAGAGTTACCAAGCTTCCCGAACGACAAGGAGCGTATTCCCGTGCCCGCGATCCCACCTTACATCATCGAGCCCATTTGGGAACAGTTCACAGCCCTCCTGCCCGAACGAGAGGTGCATCACCCGTTGGGCTGTCACCGCTCGCGTATACCCGACCGGGTGATCTTCGAGAAGCTGGTTCAGGTCCTGGTTTTCGGCTGCGCCTATCGGAGGATCGCCGACGGGTCGTGTTCGGCCACCACGCTTCGAGATCGACGCGACGAGTGGATAGCCTGCGGAGTGATCGAGATGCTCCGGCGAATAGCACTCGAAGCCTACGACCGCTTCATCGGCCTGGAGTTGGCCGACGTAGCCGTGGACGGCTGCATCACGAAAGCCCCTTGCGGTGGCGAGAAGGCCGGGAAAAGCCCGGTGGATAGGGGAAAGCAGGGCACCAAACGCTCGACGGCGGTGGATGGGAAGGGCATCCCCGTAGGAGGCGTCAGCGCGCCGGCCAACCGCAACGACTCGCCTTTGTTGGTCCCCACCCTGGAGCACGCTAGCGCGTCGGTGGGAGGGCTGCCGGAGGGGGCGAGCGTCCACCTCGACCGCGGCTACGACTCGTTCGTCACCCGCGAGCGCCTCAAAGAGCGAGGGCTGAACGCCGAGATAGCCAAGAAGGGCCAGCCGGCGCCTCTACAGGGCTCCGGGCAACGTTGGGTAGTGGAGAGGACCAATTCTTGGCACAATGCCCACAAGAAGCTGGTGTGGTGTACGGAGCGTGAGGGACGGGTGATCGATTTCTGGGTGGCGTTCTCGGACGTGGTAATCATCGTGCGGAGGCTTATCCGAGAAGGCTGGATGCGCTACCGTTGGGAAAGCCGACCTCCCCGCCGACCATGACCTATCCGCGCAGCCTCTAAGCTTGCGTTTTAAGCACGAGGAGTTTTGCGACGGGCTTTATGTCCGTCGCAAAACCCTCTCGCTCGTCGTGTTCGTGGGCTCAGGCGCTCTTTTTGAGGGCCGGGTAGAGCTTCGCCCGACCCGAGAGGCGTCCTTTGGGCCTCCCAGGAGACCTCCCGCAGGGTTTCGGCGGCTTCGCGGGCGTCCCCGCTTCCACCAAAACTCCCAAAACCCCTCGGCGCACCCGCGTCGGCGTCAGTCGGGAGGCTTCGTAGCGGCGCTCCCACGGCAGTCTCAGGTCCAACACGCACCCGCGCGCCAGGCGCAACTGCGTATAGGCGGCCAAGATCAGCCATGTCCACCGGTCGGCTTGCTCGGGGTGGCGCACCCGCGGGCTCGTCCACCCGAACGCCTGCTTGAGAAAGCGGAAGGTGTGCTCCAGATCGAAGCGCCTGACGTAGGCGCGCCATAGCAATCCCAACTCCGGCGCGGTCCCTTCTGGGCCCGCCCACCAGAGCCACAACGCCCGGGGCTCGCGCCGCCTCTCCCCACGGGGCAGCCGCGCGACTTGCACCAGCACGAGTGTCCCGACCACGATCGGCAAGGGGCCTCGGCTTCCTCGTCTTTCATGCGAGGCGACCTTCGGATGCGGCCCGGACCACGCTCTCACGCGCACGTTCCCGTAGCCGGCGTCCTCGCAAGCGTACTCATGGTCGGGCTCGGGCCAGGTGCTCGGATCGTTGCACTTCATCTTCGGTCCGTGTCTACGCGGTCGACCGATGTTCGCGGGCGGTTCGGAGAGGCTCGGGTCGCCGTAGAAGCGTCGGCCGGCGCGCAGGCGGACGAGGATTTGGCACGGACTGCTCCCCTCCAGGCCCTGCTGCAGCTTCACCGGGTCGTAGCCCGCGTCGAAGACGAACACGGGAGCGGTCTTCCCTTTCTCGGGCGACCGGCCGAGGAACGCTTTGATCTGCTCCGCGGCAACCTCGTTGGCCTCCCGCGCGGGGTGAACGCGCGCAACGTCCACGGGAGCAGTCCAACTCTCGCGCACGAAGTTGAGCTGGGCGATGAACTGGTAAGCCCATCCGGCCACGATGGGCTGCCCGGAGGAGTGGCGGGATGGGTGGTAGTAGAAGCCGCGCTCGGGGCTGCTTTCCGCGTCGCAGCGGGGCCACACGCTCACATCCACGGCGTAGACGGGTTGTGTGTCCTCTGCCCCGGCGAGCGGGTCACGGGCGAGCAGGTCGCGTAGGACCTCGGCGTCTATTGTTCCATGCTCCAATGCGGCGTAGAGGCTGCCCCATCCGCGACGATGGGACGCCTGGAGGCTGAGGTGGACGGGGGAAGGTACGGCGTCGGCGGAGAGGAGGGCGTCGGTGAGTTCGAAGAGGGCGTCGGCCCTACGGTCGAGGCACTCGTAGAACGAGTTGCGGAAGGAGCGAAAGGCGTGAAGAGCGTCGTAAGGTTCCATGATGCGCTCATCATGCACTCGCTCACGGCGTACCGCATCCTTCAACCGCCAACAGGGTTAAAACGCAAGCTAAGCTTGTCTGGCTGTTGCAGAA
>JACDGB010000069.1 GCA_013815485.1 Rubrobacter sp. | reverse complement strand
CGGCTCCAAGAACGCCTGTGAGCAAGGGGAATGCGGCTCGTGCTCGGTGTACCTGGATGGCGGTCTCGTCTGCGCGTGCCTGGTGCTTGCGGGGCAGGCTGAGAACTCCGAGGTCGTGACCGTCGAGGGGATCGGCGGTGGAGATGGACTGCATTCGGTGCAAGAAGCTTTTCTGGAGGCGGGGGCGGTGCAGTGCGGGTTTTGCACGCCTGGTTTGATCCTCGCTACGCACGACCTGATCACACGCCTCCCCGACCCATCGGACGGCGAGATCAGGGAGGCACTGGCGGGCAACCTCTGCCGCTGCACCGGCTATGAGAAAATCCTGGACGCCGTGCGGTTGGCGGCAAGGAACTCCTCATGACGCAGACGACGGCCCCGGCCCGGACCTCGGGCGGTATCGGGGAGAGCGTGAGTCGTCCCGACGGCGTCCCGAAGGTGACGGGCGAGTTCGAGTATTCATCAGACCTGCACATGGACGGGATGCTGTGGGGCGCGACGCTCCGCAGTCCGCACCCGCGCGCCAGCATCCGCTCGATAGACGCCTCGGAAGCCGAAGCGATGCCCGGAGTCTTCGCCGTCCTCACGCACGAGGACGTGCCGGGACGCAAAGTGTACGGAATGGAGATCCCGGACCAGCCCGTGCTCGCCTGGGAGAAAGTTCGCTACGAGGGCGAGGCGATAGCCCTCGTGGCGGCGGATCACCCCGAGACCGCGAGACGCGCGATGGAGCGGATAAAGATTGACTACGAAGTCCTCGACTCCATCACGAACGCGGAAGCGGCGATGGCTGAAGATGCCCCGAAGCTGCATCTCTCCGGCAACCTGCTCCGGCGCGTTGACGTGAGGCACGGCGACCCGGATGCAACCGCCGATGTGATTGTGACTGGCGAGTACGAGGTCGGGATGCAGGATCAGGCGTTTCTGGGACCGGAGTCCGGGCTTGCGGTCCCCGATGGCGAGGGTGGCGTGGACCTGCATATCTCCACGCAATGGCTGCATGTGGACCGGGATCAGGTCGCAGAGAGTCTCGGTCTTGCGCCTGAGATGGTGCGGCTGACGCTCTCGGGGGTGGGCGGGGCGTTCGGAGGGCGGGAAGATCTGTCCATGCAGATCCACGCCTGCATGCTCGCCCTCCACGCGAATCGCCCCGTGAAGATGGTCTATGGCCGCGAGGAGTCTTTCTACGGGCACGTCCACCGTCACCCAGCGAAGATGCGCTACGAACACGGCGCGACTGCGGACGGGAAGCTCGTCTTCGTGAGGGCGAAGCTCGTCTTCGACGGCGGCGCCTATGCGTCCAGCTCCAACGCAGTGTGCCTGAACGCGGCGACGTTCGCGTGCGGCCCATACGACGTCCCGAATGCGGAGATAGAGAGCCTCATGCTCTACACGAACAACCCGCCGTGCGGCGCGATGCGCGGCTTCGGGGCGGTGCAGGTCTGCTTCGCCCACGAAGCCCAGATGGATAAATTGGCCGAAAAGCTCGGCATGGACCCGGTCGAGTTGAGGGTCAAGAACGCCATCGAGCCGGGGATGAAGTTCCCGTTCGGGCAAGAGGTCCCGTACCCGGCCCCGGTTCGTGAAATCCTGGAGCGGGTCAAAGCCATGCCCCTGCCGGAGCAGAACGGAACGATGGGCCGCGACCTGCGTGAGCTTCCTGGCGGCGTCTCGAACGCGACGCATGGCGAGGGCGTCAGGCGGGGCGTCGGGTACGCGGTTGGGTTCAAGAACATCGGGTTCTCGGCTGGCTTCGACGACTACTCGACGGCGCGGGTCTCCCTCTCGGTCGAGGATGGGGAGCCGGTGGCGCTGGTACACACGGCGGCGGTCGAGGTGGGTCAGGGTCTGGTGATGGTGCAGGCCCAGATCGTGCGCTCCGAGCTTGGCGTCGAGAACGTCATCGTCGAGACAGCCGACACGCGGATAGGCTCCGCCGGCTCCACCTCCGCCTCGCGCCAGTCATACATGACCGGTGGCGCCGTCAAACAGGCGTGCGAAGCGGTGCGAGAACGCATCTTCGAGCGGGTGTCCGAGGAGTTCGGCGAAGCGGCGGACGAACTTTCGATCAGCGGCGAGAACGTCATCGCGGATGGACGGGTGTCCGTGTCCCTGTCGGAGCTTCTGGACAAGGGAACCATCGAAGAGACGGTGGAGTTTCATCATCGGGCGACGCATCCGCTGGATGAAGATGGGCAGGGGGACGTGCATTTGCAGTATGCGTTCGCGGCGCATCGGGCGGTGGTGGAGGTGGATGTGGAGCTTGGGCTGGTGCGTGTCGTGGAGATCGCGACGGCGCAGGATGTGGGGAAGGTCATCAACCCGCTGGCTTTGGAAGGGCAGATCGAGGGCGGCATAGCGCAAGGACTCGGGCTCGCGTTGATGGAGGGGATCCGGTTGAAAGACGGCAAGATCCAGAACGCATCCTTCACGGACTACCTGATCCCCACCATCCTCGACATGCCGCCCGTCAGAATGGAGATCCTGGAACTAGCCGACCCCGAAGCCCCCTATGGCCTCAAAGGCGTCGGAGAACCCCCAACCATCGCCTCCACCCCCGCCATAGTTGCCGCCCTCCGCGACGCTACGGGGAAAGAACTCATCCGAATCCCAGTCCGCCCGGAACACATCGCCGGTTTGGAAGCATAATGCCAGGCTACGAACGCGCCGAACTGAGCGCCGAGTTGAAGGTAGTTCCGTCTCAGGGGGAGTCGTTCGAGGCGGCGAAACGGGTAGCGGGAGAGTCGGGCCTCGGACGCGAAGCCGGGCCGGAGACCACGATGATCTCCGGTGGACGCCGGGAGGTTCTCGAAGCAATGACGCGGACCATAGAGGCCGCGCTCGACGCCGGAGCGCGCACCGTCGAGGTTAAAATCGAGGCCGAAGGCGACGCTCCAAAGTTCGGCGAAGGATAGCCGGTGCAGCCGAAGAAGATGACCGTCGCCGAAGCGAACCGCCTGGATGAAGACGAGTTCGTGGAGAAGTTCGGCCCCGTGTTCGAGAGTTCGCCTCACCTCGCCCGGATCGCGGGTCTCTCCCGGCCTTTCGAGAGTTTCGAGGATTTGAGCCGGGCGTTCCGGGAGGCGATGTACGCGGCTCCGCGTGAGGAACAAATGGAGTTGATCCTGGCTCATCCGGATCTCGCGGGGAAGGCGGCGGTGGCAGGAGAACTCACGTCGGAGTCGGCGGGCGAGCAGGCTTCGGCGGGCCTGGATCAACTCTCGCCAGAGGAGTATGAGTCGTTTACCAGGATGAACGCGGCGTACCGGGAGAAGTTCGGTATTCCAATGATAGTGTGCGTGCGGGAACACACGAAGGAGTCTATCCTGAAGAGTGCTGAAGCCCGGCTGGATAACTCCCATGAGGAGGAGTTCGAGACGGCTCTCGGTGAGATCTCGAAGATCGCCGACCTGCGGCTGCGGGATCTCATCGAGGATGGAGATGGGGGTGGACGATGGCAGAGACGACCGGAAAACAGCCCGCGAGCGGGGAGATAGTCCTCGGACAGAACAACTACGGCAAGTCCCGTGTCCGCTTGGTCAAAGTGTTCCGGGACTCCGAACGTCACGAAGTTGTTGACCTCGACGTTGCCGTCACGCTGGAGGGAGATTTCGTGGCGGCCCACGTCGCGGGCGACAACTCCGCTCTTCTGGCGACCGACACGATGCGCAACACGGTCTACGCGCTGGCGAAGGACCATCTCTCGTCGAGCATCGAGGAGTTCGGCCTCTTGCTGGTGGACCATTTTCTTCGATCCGGGCCGACGGTGGAGCGCGCCAGCGTGGAGATCACACGGTTTCCGTGGGAGCGCATCGAGGTTGATGGCCGGACCCATGATCACTCCTTCATGCGCGGCTCCGGCGAACGGCGGGCGACGGTGACGGGGAACGCGGACGGTGTCCGCCACGTCGAAGCCGGGATCGGGGATCTGATGGTGATGAAGACGACGCAGTCCGGCTGGGAAGGGTTTTACAGAGACGAGTACACGACGCTGCCGGACACGGACGACCGCATCCTGGCTACGGTCGTCACCGCGAACTGGGAGTATGAGTACCAGACGGATCCGGATTTCGACGGACTATGGACCGGGGTGCGCGACCGGCTGCTGGCTACCTTCACGGACCACTACAGCCCCTCGGCGCAGAACACGCTGTACCGGATAGGACGGGCCGTGCTTGAGGAATTCGGGGAGATCGAGCGTATACATCTTTCGTTCCCAAACAGGCATCACCTGCTCTACGACCTCTCGCGCTTCGGGATAGAGAACGAAGGTGAAGTCTTCCAGGCGACCAGCGAGCCATTCGGTTTGATCGAAGGCACCGTCGAGAGGCGGCCCTGACCCTATGCCCGGTCGCCTGACAACCCACGTCCTCGACACCGCGAACGGAAGACCGGCAGCCGGGATGGAGATGGAGTTGTTCGGGATCGAGAAAGAGGGGCGGCGTCACCTGAAGACCGTCCACGCCAACGATGATGGCCGGTTGGATGCGCCGCTGCTCGAAGGGGAGGAGTTGAGCGCCGGAGAATACGAGATCGTCTTCCACGTCGGCTCATACTTCGGCGACGAGGCCGGATCGCCACCCTTCCTGGATGAGGTCCCGGTGCGGTTCGGTGTCTCGGAGCCCGAGTCCCATTACCATGTGCCGTTGCTCGTCTCGCCGTGGTCGTACACGACCTACCGGGGTAGTTGATGGACGCGGCCACCGTCATGGAGCGATGCAGTGTGCTCGGCGGAGTGAGCGAGGAGCCCGGTATCCTGGTCCGTCCCTACGGATCATCCTCCATGCACGAGGTCAACGGCATTGTCTCCGGTTGGATGCGAGACGCTGGCATGAGCGTGCGGACGGACGCCATAGGCAACCTCATCGGACGCTACGAGGGGACGGGAAACGGAACCTTCGTCCTCGGTTCCCACCTCGATACCGTGCGCGACGCCGGGAAGTACGACGGCCCTCTCGGCGTCCTCGCCGCCCTCGCCTGCATCGAGCGGCTGCGCGACCGGGGCGAGCGGCTGCCCTTCGCGGTGGAGGTCGTCGCCTTCGCCGACGAAGAGGGTCTCCGGTTCGGCACGACCTACCTCGGTAGCTCGCACTATGCGGGCGCGTTGGAAAAGAGACTCCTCGAACTCCAGGACCGGGACGGCGTGACGCTGGCCGAGGCGGTGCGCGCCTTCGGGGGCGACCCGGAATCCCTGTCCGGTACGAGATCCGCGCCGGAGGACATTGTCGGCTACTGCGAGGTACACATCGAGCAGGGGCCGGTGCTCGAGGAACGAAACTTCCCTGTGGGCTTTGTCTCCGCCATCACGGGCCTCAGCCGGCTCCGCGCCAGCTTCTCGGGGAGGGCCGGGCACGCCGGGACCGTGCCGATGGAGGGCAGAAAGGACGCCCTGTGCGCCGCTGCGGAATTTGTCCTGGAAGCGGAGGCCGCGGCGAAGTCGGAGCCGGGTTCGGTGGCGACGGTCGGGGAGATGTCGGTTCGTCCCGGAGCGAGGAACGTGATCCCCGGTCAAGTCGAAATTTCTGTGGACGTCCGGCACGGGGACGATGCCATCCGCGAACGGCTACGAGACCACCTCGAATCGAAGGCAGCGAAGATCTCCACCTCCCGAGGTTGCGAGCATCGCTGGGAAGCAGACCAGGAAAGCGTCGCCGTCTCCACCGACCCGGAGCTTTGCGCTTTACTGGCACGGGCCATCGAAGACGCGAGCATGGAAGCACTGCGTCTGCCGAGCGGCGCGGGCCACGACGCCGCGCAAATGGCGGAGGTTTGTCCCGTCGCCATGCTCTTCGTCCGTTGCAAGGAGGGCATCAGTCACAACCCGGGCGAGTCCGTCGAGGAAGAAGACGTGGCGGTCACGATAGACGTGATGGGCCGTTTCCTCGGGCGCGTCGCGGAAGGGAGAGGACGATGACCGATCTACGGATAACCGCTGGGCCGTATGAGTTCGGGGCGCGATGGGAGCGGGAGCGGGCGCCTGAGACTTGCGGGTTCTTCGAAGGGTTGTTGCCTTTTCGGCAGAGGATCATCCACGTCCGCTGGAGCGGGGAGTCGGCCTGGGTTCCGCTCGGGGACTTCGAGGTGAGCACCGGTTTCGAGAATCACACCAGCTTCCCGGCGCCAGGTGAAATACTTCTGTATCCTGGCGGATATTCGGAGACCGAGATCCTCTTCCCCTACGGCGGCACGCGATTCGCCAGCATCGTCGGACAACTCGCCGGGAACCACTTCCTCACCGTCACTGAAGGCCGCGAGAACCTTCGCCCTCTCGGGGAACTCGTCCTGTGGGAAGGCGCGAAGGATATAGTTTTCGAGCGCGTGTAAACTCAGTTGGGATGCAAGGCTTTTTATAGAAGGAGAAGCTGATGAATCAACGCAGGCTTGGCAGCGGGGGTTTGATCGTCTCGGAGATCGGACTCGGGTGCATGGGGATGAGCGAGTTCTACGGCACCGGCGACGAAAACGAATCCATCGCCACCATCCATCGTGCCATCGAACTAGGCGTCACATTGCTCGACACGGCGGATATGTACGGCCCGTTCACCAACGAGAAGCTCGTCGGCAAGGCCATAGCGGATCGGCGCGAAGAGGTGATCCTCGCCACCAAGTTCGGCAACGTGCGCGATGAGGACGGCACTTTCCAGGGCGTCCGGGGAGATGCCGAATACGTCCGCAAGAGTTGCGACGATTCCTTGCAGCGGCTCGGGACAGATCACATAGACCTCTATTACCAGCACCGGGTAGACTCCGATACGCCCATCGAGGAGACCGTCGGGGCGATGAAAGAGTTGGTCGAGGCTGGCAAGGTGCGCTATCTCGGGCTCTCGGAGGCGGGGACGGAGACCATTCGCAAGGCCCATTCGGTGCATCCGATCAGCGCGCTCCAGTCAGAATATTCGCTGTTCACCCGCGACCCGGAGGACGAAATCTTGCCGACGACCCGCGAGCTGGGGATCGGCTTCGTTCCGTACAGCCCGCTGGGACGGGGCTTCCTCACCGGCTCGTGGAAGAGCGCGGCTGACCTCCCCGATGACGACACCCGCGCCGCCCGCTTCCCGCGCTTTTCGGAGGAGAATTTCAACAAGAACCTGGAGTTGGCCGAGCGCGTGCGTGAGATCGCCGACGAGAAAGACATCACGCCGGGACAACTCGCCCTCGCGTGGCTCCTGAGCCGGGGCGACGATATCGTTCCTATTCCCGGAACCAAGCGGCGCGAGCGTCTGGAGGAGAACGCGGGGGCTTCCGGCGTGACGCTCACGGACGATGACCTGGCGCGCATCGAGGAGGCCATGCCCCGTGGGTCGGTCTCCGGCGAGCGTTATCCGGAGCAGCAGATGCGGGCCGTGGGCCGGTAGAGGGGAGGGCGATATGTCCGGCGTGGAGCATATTTCGCGCAAGGGGAGTGGGGTGCCCGTGAGTTGGTTCCCGGTCCCCGACGAGTCGGAGTTGCCGGAGGACTTGCGGGGGCTCTTCAGGACGGCGCGGGAGAAGATCGGGTTCGTCCCCAACGTCTTCCGGGCGTACTCGTTCCGCCCCGACAGGCTGCGAGCATGGTTCGCTCACTACCGCCAGCTCCACGAGGAGACGGAGAACCTGGACGGGGCGGAGCGGGAGATGATCGCCGTCGTCGTCTCCATGAAGAACGGCTGTCTGTACTGCCTGGTCGCCCACGGCGCCGCCCTGCGCGAAGCCCTCGGAGACCCCATCCTGGCCGACCGCATCACCCTCGACCATCGCCGCGCCGGCCTCGACGAACGCCGCACGGCCATCCTGGACTTCGCCGCCAAGATCACGGAGAAGCCCCTCGAATGCACGGCCGAAGACCTCGCGCATCTCAAGAGCTTCGGCCTGACGGAGGAAGAGGTCTGGGACGTGGTCGAGATCGCCAGCATGTACAACTTCACCAACCGCATGTCGCTGGCGTGCGGCATGATCCCCAACGAGGAGTACCATGCGCTGGCGCGGTAGCGGAAGGAGCAACCAGAGA
>JACDGB010000376.1 GCA_013815485.1 Rubrobacter sp. | reverse complement strand
AAGACAGTCAACGTGCGCATGCGTAGATAGAAGGAGGAAAGGAGCGTGGGTAGCAGACGCGCAGGATCCTACGCTAAGCTCTGAGAGCACTCCTTATCCAACAGGGCGTCCCTGGAGTTCGTAGCCCGGTAATCAGAGCAGCGATTTGCCAGAGTCGGCCAGAGGAAACTCATGTTCATCGAGCCCCTCCGGGTCCCGCAAGGGACGCAAACCGCCTTCGACTACCGAGTTATCGAGTGTGAAGTGGTAGCGGCCGAGTACGCGAACATGCCCTCTTGCCAGAGGCGAGACCCTGGCGAGGTCTTCGTCGGTTGTTTGTTCGCCCTCTTCTTTCAGATGCCGCACTGATTCGTCGAGATACAGGCTGTTGAACAGGCAAACGGCGTTCACCGCCAGGCCCAGGGCGCCGAGTTGGTCCTCCTGGCCCTCCCGGTAGCGCTTGCGGACTTCGCCTCTTTGGCCGTGGAAGATCTTGCGGGAGAGTTCGTGGCGCTTCTCGTGGCGGTTGAGCTGAACCAGTATCCTCCTGCGATGCGCCTCGTCATCGACATATGAGAGTAGCGAGAGGCTTTTTGCTATGCGGCCCACCTCGGCTATGGCGGCGGCGATGGTTGAGGTACGAGAGCCGGCCTGCAGGGTGCGGACGAACTCCGAGGCGGTGACCGTCCCCAGCTTCAAAGAGCCGGCCACCCGCAAGAGCTCATCCCAATTCTCGTGGATGAGATCGACCTTGATCTTGTTGCGGGAGATGCCGTTTAGGGGGCCGTAATCGGCCGAGCGGTCCATCCTCCAGAACCGTGCCTCGCCGGCGTCGGCAAGCCGTGGGCTGAACTGGTAGCCCAGTAGTGCGAACAGACCGAAGATGACGTCGGAGTAGGAAGCCGAGTCGGAGGTCACCTCGACGGGCTCCAAGCTCGTCTGGTTCTCCAGCAGCCCGTCGAGCACGAACAACGAGTCCCGCAAGGTTCCGGGGACGACCATGTCGTGAAAGCCGGTGGACTTGTCGCTCACGTAGTTCAGGTAGGTTATTCCACGGCCGCGGCCGAAGTATTTGGGGTTGGGCCCGGCGTTTATGGTTCTTACCGGTACCACGAACCGCAACCCGTCGACCGATGCGAGCTCGCCTCCACCCCAGACCCCCGTGAGCTGTATGCCGGCCTGGGCGTCCACCAGGCGGGCGTTGGCCTCGGTCAAGGTGTCGGCACGGAAGTAGTTCTGTGCCACCCAGGAGAGCCGCGAGCGCGTCAGTGCCGCGTCGCCCGGCTCGACCAGCGGCTCCAGGCCGACGTTGCAGGCTTCGGCCACGAGGACCGCGCAGACGCTCTTGTGGAGGTCCTCGACGCGGTGGCCGCCTTCGGCGACGTGTGTAAAGGCATCGGCGAAGCCGGTCCTCTCGTGCATCTCCAGGAGCAGTTCTGGCAGATCAACCTGTGGCAACATCCCGCCAAGAGTGTTCCTAAGTGGTCCTTGACTGAACTTCTTTGATGCATTCTCTTCGTTCTGCGATAGTATGTTCGTGAACATCGCACCCTCCAGAAGGGAGAAGGGATGCCCACCCAAAGCCCTTACCGCATCGAGCTCGCCGAGGAGCAGCGCGCCATCCTCGACGAACGAGCCCGCGCCCACACCGCTCCCTACTGGGAGGTGGTGCGCGCCAGGATCGTGTTGCTGGCCGCCGAGGGAACCTCCAACAGGGAGATCGCACTGGGGCTGGACACCACACCCCAGACGGTCTGTAAGTGGCGCAAGCGCTTTTACGAGGAGGGATTGGGTGGACTGGAGGATCGGCCCCGCTCCGGCAGACCGCCGGTCTTTTCCCCCCGGAGCGAGGATGGAGGTGAAAGCCATCGCCTGTGAGTTGCCGGCGACCAGCGGGGTTCCTTTGAGCCGCTGGAGCGCCGAGGAGGTAGCCCGGGAGGTGATCGCTCGGGGCATCGTGGCCGAGATCTCGGGGACCACTATCTGGCGGTGGCTCTCCGAAGATGCCATCCGCCCCTTCTACCATCGCTCTTGGATCTTTCCCCGGGATCCGGAGTTCGCCGAGAAAGCTTCTTTGGTGCTGGACCTCTACGAGGGTAGGTGGGAGGGTGTGCCGCTCGGGGATGAGGAGTACGTGATCTCCGCCGACGAGAAGACCTCCATCCAGGCTCGCCGCCACCCCAACCCCACCCTGCCAACGGGCGAAGGGCGAAAAACGCGTGTGGAGCATGAGTACGAGCGGAAGGGAGCTTTGGCCTACCTGGCCGCCTGGGATGTCCACCGGGCCAAGCTCTTCGGTCGTTGCGAGCCCAAGAACGGCATCGAGCCCTTTGGCCGTCTGGTCGATGAGGTCATGAGAGAGGAGCCCTACGCCTCGGCGGATAGGGTCTTCTGGGTGGTGGACAACGGTTCCTCCCACCGAGGGGCGGCTTCCGTGAAGCGTCTGGAGGGAGCCTTCTCCAATCTGCGGCTCATCCATCTTCCGGTACACGCCTCCTGGCTCAACCAGATCGAGATCTACTTCTCCATCGTGCAGCGTAAGGTACTCACTCCCAACGATTTCGCCGACCTCGACGTTTTGGCCGAGCGCCTGCTCGCCTTTCAGGAACGCTACGAGCAAGCCGCCGAGCCATTTGCTTGGAAGTTCACCCGTCACGATCTCGACCGGCTTCTCTCTCGCCTCGCCGAGCATGGGCCACCCACGTCCTCATCCGTGGCCGCCGCATGATCGTGCGAAGCGTCAAGGAAATTCCGAATGGGACCACTAAGGTCCGGTGCGGTGGATCCCAGGCGAACGGCGCTGCTGGAGCAGTCACCACCAGAGCTTGTCCGTCCAAACGACGCTTCCGCCGACCGCGCTGTGGTGACGACGTATGAGGCCGACCGGATCCGGTTGAAGACCGTCACCGGAACGTCTGGCCTGCTCATGCTAAGCGAGGCGTACTACCCGGCGTGGAAGGCCTACGTCGACGGCCAACCGGTCCCCCTCTATGC
>JACDGB010000068.1 GCA_013815485.1 Rubrobacter sp. | reverse complement strand
CCCGAGCGTCGCCGATCCGTACGAGTCGAATGGGCGGTTGGAGTTTCTCGGCGACGCCATCCTGAACACGCGGGTCGCGGAGTTGGTCTTCCACAATTATCCTGAGTTGTTAGAAGGCGACCTCACGCGCATCCGGGCGCATCTCGTGCGAAAGACCTTTTTGGCTGCTGTTGGGCGGGACGAGGGGTTGGAGGAGATGATCGAGAGTTCCATCATCAACGATTCGGTCATCGCCGACACGGTAGAGGCCATCATCGGGGCGGCTTATCTCATAGACCGCGACCTCGTCTTCCGCACCATAGACCGCATCTTCAACCCATCCGAAGTGGATACAGATGAACTACGGGACTGGAAGACGGTACTTCAGGAGACACTCCAGGCTGACGGACTGCGGCCAACGTATCGTGTCCTCTCCAAACAGGGACCAGCCCACCGCCCCAGCTTTACGTCCACGGTCTCCGCGGATGGCCGGGAGGTCGCCACGGGAGAAGGGCATTCCATCAAGGAGAGCGAGCAGTCCGCCGCGCGTGCTGCCCTCGAAATACTTGGCATCCGCCCCGTCCCGCGCTCCCCGGTCGAAGTCCACGTCGGCGCGTAGCGGACAGGTTTCAGGCTACGGGTTTCAGGTCTCAGGTCTTTACGGCGGGACAGGCGATTTCCGAATGCGCCGCGAATCGCTGCAAGCTGATTTCTGATCGCTCTTTTGCTGCGCTTTTCCGTGCTTTGACGATTCAAAGTGCGTAGAATAAGTTTTCAGGTGTTCTCGGCCATTTACATCAAGGGGTTCAAGACGTTTGCCCGCCCGGTACGGATGCCGCTTGAGACCGGGATCACGGCTATCGTCGGGCCGAACGGGTCGGGGAAGAGCAACGTCACCGACGCCGTGCTCTTCGCGCTCGGGGAACAGAGTCCCGGTGTTCTCCGTGCCGGGGCGATGGGGGATGTGATCTTCTCCGGCTCCGAAACGCTGCCAGCCGCGAGGGCCGCCGAGGTGACGCTCGTTCTGGATAATTCTTCCGGCGGAATCTCGTTGCCGTATGAAGAGGTGTCCATATCGCGCCGGATCTCACGCGGCGGCGACACGGAGTACAGGATCAACGGCTCCCCGGCGCGGCTCGCGGACGTGCGGGCGGTGGCCGGCGAAGCCGGGATCGGACGCCACAGCATCCTCCGGCAGGGCGCGGTTGACGCCATCGTCTCTGGCGGGGCTAGCGCATGCCGCATTGCCCTCGAAGAGGCTGCGGGGCTCGGTGTCTACCGTCGGCGAAGGCTATCGGCAAGCCGTCGCTTGGAGCGGGCGGACGCGCAACTGGAGACGAGCCGCAATCTCGAAGCCGAACTGGCCGGGCAACTTCGCAGGATCGAGAGCGAAGCCGTCGCTGCCCGCGAGTACCGGGAATTGGAGGCCAAATTCCGGCAGTATTCCCTGGCGCACCTTTACAGAACCTCCAACCCGCGCCTGGACGAGTTGGTTCGGCGAACCGAGGAGAGCGAGTCGCGCGTAGCGGAACTGGAAGAGCGGGAGGTGTCCCTGCGGCGTCAGGCCCGAGATCTCGAACCCGCCCTGCGAGAGAAGGAGGAGAGGCTGCGGAGCGTCGAGCTGATGCTCGAAGGACTCGAAGATGGGACCGAGGACCTGCGCGCGGAGTCCATCCGGGCCGACAGAGCCCTCATGCGGGTCGAAGGGAGCACGAGCCGGGCGGCGGATCGGGGGCGCGTGATCACGCGCCTGGAGAACGAACTCGAAAGGATTTCAGGCCGCCTGGAAAGCCTGGGACGGGAGGCTTCCGCAGCGGAGGCCGACTACTCTGGGCAGCAAAAGGCAAGCACCGTACACCAGCAAATCGTATCGCGGACACGAGCGGAGCAGGCAGCCGCGGAGTACGAGAGATCACGCGCCACCACCACTCTGGAGAAACTGCGAACACGGCGCGACCGGGCGACACTCCGGATGGAGGAGGCCACGGTCGTCCCGGAGCGAGACATCGAGCGGCTCTCGCGCATCTCTGGTGAACTGGAAGGCGTCGTCTCCCGAGACCCTCGCAAGCGCCTGCAAGACGTGCGCGAGCGTGTCGCCGCCCGCCGGAGAACTCTGGACGAACGCTCCTCCGGCGCGAGCAGGCGGAAGGGTGCGCTCGACGCCGCGATGGGTAGCCTGGAGGCGCGGGTCCGGGCACTGCGCGACTCGCGGAACAACAGTACTCTGGAGACCCGTCTCCATGAGGTAATGCGGGCGAAGCCGGGGTTCGAGGCCGCAGTGGAGGCTGCATTGGGGGAGTTCGCCGGGGGTATTCTGGCCGAGAGCGTGGACGAGGGCATAAAGTTGATTTCGGAGTCCGAGAGGATCGCCGTTCGCCTCGATGCCCATGCTATCGAAGCACGCGAAAGCCCCCCCGGAACTCCGTTGCTCGAATGCGTCGAAGTCGTGGATGGCCGCTACTCGGAGGCCGTGGGACGGCTGATAGAAGGCATCTACGTGGTCGAGAAAGCCGGGCATAACGCCCCGTCCAACGGCTACGTCGCGGTCACCCGCGAAGGACTCCGCCTCACCCGGACGAGCGTGAGCCTCCCGAACGGCGGTGGGAGCTTCGTCCGCGAAGCACGGCTCTCCGAAGCGTCTGAACGCCTTAATGCCCTCGATGCCGGACCCGGCCAGGCGCTGCGCGATGTACGGAAAGAAATCTCCGAGGCATCCGAACGCCTGGACCGACGGGCCGCGCACGCCGATAGTGCCCACGCGCTCGCCGGCCGGGTCGCCGCGGCCTCGAAGCTGTTGCTGCGCGAAGCCCGTCGCAGGGAGAAGCGGTTCGAGGAAGCTCGAAGAACCTTCGAGGAGAGTCAGAAGGAAGCCGCGAGCCTGGGACGTGAGATCTCTGCCTCCGAAAAAACATTGCGCGAATCAGAGGAGACGGTTCGCAAGAGCGGGAATCGCCTTGCTTCCGAATCGGAGATTGCGGAGGCGGCGCGAGCGGATCTGCGGGAGATGGATCTGCGCCTCGCCCGACTCCGATCCACCGCGAAGGATGCAACCGAACGCCGCGAAGCCCTCTCCGGCAGGCTGGAATTCCTGAAGAGTCAACCCGTGGAGGAAGCGCGGGGCCGCATCGCGGTGTCCCGACGCGCCACGGAGGCTTCGACGCAACTCGCAACCGTCGTCCGCGAACGCCGGAGCCGCCTGCGGCATTCCAGGTCTGGGCTCGCCGACGAACACCGCCGTATCTCCGCCGAGCAGACCGCCGCGGCGCGAAGGACGGCGGAGATAGCCGGAGAACTCGCAACCGCCCGAGCGAAGGCCGAACAGTCCCGAAGCAAACTCAGCTCCGCCCGAGATGCCGCCGCCCAAGCGGAGGAGGAGCTACAGTCCGAGTGGGGGGCGACACTCGAAGACGCCAGGCGAGAGGCCGAACAGCTCCCGGAGGACACCGAAGCCGAGCGGCGGCGCCTGTCGCGCAAACTCCACCGCTTCGGAGATGTCAACCTCCTCGCCCTCGCGCAAGAAGGCCAGCTACGCGAGCGCCACGAGTTCGTCGCCGCCCAACGCGCCGACGCCGATGCCGCCGCCACAGAACTTAACCACATAATACAAGATGTTGACGAAGAGATAGAGACGCGGTTCTCGGCTACGTTCCGGGGGGTAATGGAGGCTTTCGCGGAGATTGTGCCGCGCATGATGCACGGGGCGAGTGGGACTCTGGAGTTATCTGAGGAGGGGGTGGGGATCCTGCTCCGCCTCGGTCGTCGGGGATATAAGCCGCTGCGGGTGCTCTCCGGTGGAGAGCGGTCGCTCTTGGCGCTATCGTTTCTGTTCAGCATATTCCTGAGTCGGCCGGAGGGTGCGGCGGGGACGTTCTGCATGTTGGATGAGGCGGAGGCTGCGCTCGATGACCTCAATTTGGCGCGATTCCTCGCTGTGGTAGACTCTTATCGGGCCAGCGGGCAGTTCCTGCTGGTGACCCATCAGAAGCGCACGATGGCAGCGGCGGACGTCCTCTACGGCGTTACGCAGGACGCCTCGGGGGCCACCGTGATCGTATCGAAACGTATGCAGGGGGATTAGAAAAACAGCAATGGCGCGTTCGTGGCGTAACTTTTTCAGGAAAACCGAAGAACCGGAACAGGAAAACGTCCAAGCCGCCGTGGAGGCCGAAGCACCGGACTCCACGGCAGACGTCCCGACCGCCGAAGAAGTTCAGGCCCGACGAAGCCCCACTCCTCAGGCGACGAAGGTGCTCGAAGAGGAAAACGTGCAGGAGCCGGAAGCCCTTCCCGAGTCTGACGCCGTGGAAGAAGCGTCCGATGAAGTGGCCTCGGCTGAGGAGCAGGAATCGCGTTCCGGTGGTTGGTTCGGACGTTTGCGGACGGGGCTCAAGAGGAGCCGGGAGTCCGTTGTCGGGCAGCTCAACGCCGCCATCGCGGAGTTTCGGGACACGGACGACGAGGAGTTCTGGGAGAGGGTCGAGGAGATCCTCATATCGTCAGACGTTGGCGTGAAGACCACGGGCAAGCTGGTCGGAGAGTTGGAGCAGGAGGCACTGGAGCGGAACATCACCAGCGGAGAGCAGTTGCGGGGGCTCATGGTCGAGCACGCCGAGCGGATGCTCGAAGGTCCGGTGGAACTCGACGTATCGCACAAGCCGACGGTGATCCTGATGGTCGGCGTGAACGGCACCGGCAAGACAACGACCATCGGCAAGCTGGTGAACTTCCTTCCAGGCAAAGCCATGCTCGCCGCCGGCGACACGTTCCGGGCGGCGGCCATCGAGCAGCTACAGCGATGGGGCGAACGAGTGAATGCGCCAGTAATCGCGCGGGAGCGTGGCGCGGATTCAGCCGCAGTCGCCCACGATGCGGTGGAAGCCGCCAAACGAGAAGGCGCGGACGTTTTGCTCATAGACACGGCGGGGCGGCTGCACACGAAAGTCAACCTCATGGCGGAGTTGGAGAAGGTTCGCCGGGTTATCGAGCGGCAGTTGCCGGGCGCGCCGCATGAGGTACTGTTGACTGTGGATGCCACGACCGGACAGAATGGGTTGCGGCAGGCAAAGATGTTCAATGAGGTCGTGAGCCTCACGGGGATCATATTGACGAAGCTGGATGGGACGGCGAAGGGTGGTATTGCGCTTGCCATTGCGAATGAGATCGGGGTTCCGATAAAGTTGATCTCGGTCGGCGAGCAAGTCGGCGACCTGCATCCTTTCGACGCCAGGGAGTTCGCGGAAGCATTGTTCGGGGAGCTATAGCATGTTCGATACATTAGGCGAAAGACTGAATACCGCCCTCGATGGGGTCCGTGGAAGCGGAAACCTGACGGAAGACGGAGTGAAGAAGGTTACGCGAGAGATCCGCCTCGCCTTGCTCGAAGCGGACGTGAACTACGGCGTGGTCAAGGAATTTGTCTCCAACGTCAGGGATCGGGCGACGGGCGCGGAGGTTTCGAAGGCGTTGAGTCCGGGACAGCAGGTAGTGAAGATCGTGAACGAGGAGTTGGCGAGCTTGATGGGCGGCACGGCCCACAAGCTCTCGTTCGCCTCGCGGCCTCCGACGGTGGTGATGCTCGCTGGCCTCAACGGGCACGGCAAGACGACCACGGCGGGCAAGCTGGCGCTGTTCGTGCGTAAGTTGGGGAAAACCCCGTACCTCGTGGCCTGCGACACGTATCGTCCGGCGGCAATCGAGCAGCTACAGCAGATCGGCAAGGAGCTATCCGTCCCCGTGTACACGGAGGGAACGGAGGCAAAGCCGGAAAATATCGCCGAGCGCGGCGTGAAGAAGGCCCGCGAAGAAGGCTACGACTTCGTCATCGTGGACACGGCGGGGCGGCAGGTCCTGGACATGGACATGATGCAGGAGATCAAGCGCGTTCGGAGCGCCACGAAGCCGCACAACGTCCTGCTCGTCCTCGACGTTGTGACGGGCCAGAACGCGGTGGACGTAGCCAAAGCCTTCCAAGAGTACGCGGACTTCGACGGGATGGTGCTCACCAAGCTCGACGGTGATGCGCGGGGTGGGGCGGCGCTTTCGGTCGTTTCGGTGACGGAGCGCCCGGTGCGCTTCGCCTCCGAGGGCGAGAAGATGAGCGAGTTCGATTATTTCTATCCTGATAGGATGGCGGGGCGCATACTCGGGATGGGTGATGTGATGTCGCTCATCGAGAAGGCCGAGGCGCAGGTTGACAAGAAAGAGGCCGAGGCGCAGAGCAAGAAGCTCATGTCAGGCAAGTTCACCTTCGAGGATTTTTTGCAGCAGATGCAGATGATCAAGAAGATGGGACCGCTCTCAAGCCTCATCGGCATGATCCCCGGCATGAACAAGCAGCTTCAGAGCGCGAACCTGAGCGACCTCGATGACAAGGCGCTTGGGCGGGTAGAAGCTATGATCACCTCGATGACCGTGGAGGAGCGCCGGAATGCCAAATTGTTGCAGAACCCGAGTCGGGCGCGTAGGATAGCTCGCGGCTCTGGCAGTACCCAGCAAGATGTCCAGAAGCTCGTCAAGCAGTTCGGCGAGATGCAGAAGATGATGCGGCAGATGGGCAAGGGTGGCGTACCAAAACGCATGCCCCGGATGCCGTTCAGGTAGTGATCACAAACAGAGAGGTGAGAGCATGGCGGTAAAGATCAGGCTGGCGAGGCGCGGTTCCAACAGGGCGCCGTTCTACCGGATAGTGGTGGCGGACGCCCGAAGCCCGCGCGATGGTCGGTTCCTTGACCGGATCGGGACGTACAACCCGCGCACCGAGCCATCGGATATCAAGGTGGACGTGGAGAAGGCGAAGGAGTGGCTCGGCAAGGGCGCGCAACCCACGGACCAGGTGAAGAAACTGCTCAAAATCTCCGGGGCTCTCTAGGAAACGCGATGGATCGCCTGACAGACTTGCTGACTTTCCTGGCCCGTTCGTTGGTTGACGAGCCTGACCAGGTCGAGGTTTCCGTGACCGAATCCGAGTCGCGGGTGGACCTGGAACTCGAAGTCGCGCCCGATGATATCGGGAAGGTGATCGGACGCCAAGGACGGACCATCCGGGCGATCCGCACCGTTATGAAAGCAGCCTCCGTGAAGACCGGAAAACGGGTCAACGTGGAGGTCGCGGACTAGCATCCGTGGAAGATTTCTCCGACCCGGTGGTCATCGGGATCATCGGTGCCCCGCATGGCGTGAGCGGCACCGTCCGCGTCAGGCCGACTGGCTCGGGCAACCACCTCAGGGAAGACATCGAACCTTTCGTGGATGGTGTCCGCCGCCGCATCCTCCGGGTACGCGAGACGCCCAAGGGCTTCCTCGTGGATCTCGAAGGCTTTGCCGGTCGTCCCGATGCGAAGTCCTTGCGAGGAAAGGAACTCTTCCTCGACCGCTCCGAACTCGACGAACCGGACGAGGACGAAGTCTACGTTAGCGACCTGATGGGCCTTCGAGCAGTGGACGAGAGCGGGAATGATATCGGCGCCGTGGCCGAGACGTTCGAGACTCCGGCGCATGAAATTCTCGTGGTTCGCGGGGAAAGCGAGACTGGTGAGGCGCGGGAATATTACGTGCCTTTCACCCTGGAGCATGTGCCTGAGGTGGATCTCGATGGTGGACGCATCGTGATCCGGGTGCCGGAAGAATAGCTTCGCGTGAAGAGCATTGACGTTTTCTGCGTGTTCCCCGAGGTGGTCGAGGCGGCTGTCGGCGTCGGGGTCGTGGGGCGAGCCATCGAACGTGGCATCGTGAGCCTACGGACCTTCGATCTGCGGGAGTACGCGCCGGGAGGGCGCATTGATGACATGCCTTTCGGGGGCGGAGCGGGGATGGTCGTTCGGGTGGATGTGGTCGCCCGCGCGATGGAAGAGGTTTATGGAATTCCCGCCAGAGAGGTGAAGAACGCCCGCCGGGTCGTGCTGACGGAGGCTTGGGGGAGGCCGCTCACGCAGGGTTATGTCGAGGAAGTGGTCTCCGGCGGCGACCTTGCCATAATCTGCGGGAGGTACGGCGGGGTAGATGAGCGGGTGCGGACGG
>JACDGB010000067.1 GCA_013815485.1 Rubrobacter sp. | reverse complement strand
GCCTCGTCGCGCACCCACACCACCCGGCCCTCCTTGTGGATTATGCGGTACTCCAGGCAGAACGGCTCGCCCGTCTCGTCGGTGCGCTCGTCTTCGTCCACCACCCGTTCCCGGTCCTCGGAGTGGGTCACGCCGTACCAGAGGTCGAGGTCCGAATAGAACTCCTCAGGGGTGTAGCCGGTCAGGGCCTCCATCTGGGGGCTCAAGTACGCGGCGATGTTATTATGCTCGACCTCCTGGATGTAGGTGACGGCTGGGATCTGCTCGACGAGGGTCCGATAACGGTTCTCGGCTTCCTGGAGCTTCTCTTCGAACTCCTTGCGGTCGGAGATGTTCCACAAGAATCCCTGCCAGTACTGGGGATTATCCTCCTCATCCCGCACCACCACGCCTTCCTCGCCCACCCACTCGTAGCGTCCTTCGCGGGATCTCAGGCGATACTCCGTGCTGAACGGCTCGAGGGTCTCATCGCTGCGCTGGTCCTCGGCGACGACCCGGTCGCGATCGTCGGGGTGCAGCCGCTCCATCCAGAAGCCGGGCTCGGAGGTGTACTCCTCGGGAGTGTAACCCAGCACGGACTCTATCTGCGGGCTCATGTAGCTCAGGGCAGCGGAGTCGCCAGCGGGGTGGATGTAGGTGACGGCCGGAATGTTTTCGATCAGCGAGCGGTACCTCTTCTCCGCTTCCTGCAGCGCCCTCTGTGCCCGTTTGCGCTCGAGCGCGTTCTTGAACAGCTCCCCGACCGTCTTGAGGAGCATGATCTCATCTTCCGACCATGCTCTTTCCGCGCGCACCGAATCGAACCCGACGAACCCGACCAGCAAGCCTTCGCGGAGCATCGGGATCTGCAAGAAAGACTGGATGCCCTCTGCCTCGCATTCCTCTTTCTCCGCGGCGGCTTCCGCCGGAAGGTCGGCCACCCGCGGCACATGGTTGACTTTCCCGTTCCTGAAGTTCTTCATGGCCCAGGGCCAGGCGTCAATCAGTATGCCTTTCAGGTTCTCGATCTGCGGCTCGATGCCCGTAGCACACCACTCATGCGTGTTTTCTACCGTCGCTCCGCCCTCCGAAGACAGGAAGACGTAACTGCGATCTACCCCGGCGAACTCTCCTGTCTCTCGCAGAGCTTCCTCTATGCCGGCGTCGACCTCTGCTGGCGCGAGGTCCACGAACTTCGCCAACGTATCCGCGATGATCTTCTCGAAGTCGAACCTGTGCCGGAGGTCTTCCTCGATGCGTTTGAGCTCTGTTATGTCGAACCTTATGCCGTGCCAGAGCTGGTGGCGGCCGTCCTCGCCGCGCAACAACCGGCCGTCCTCTCTGAGCCAGACCGTCTCCCCGCTCTTGGAGATCACACGAAAGTCCATGCGGAACTCTTCGCCCGTCCGGCCGGTTCGCTCATCCACGGCCAGCACGCGCTCCCGATCCTCGGGATGGAGCACCGTCTTCCAGAACTCGGAGTCTCTCGCGTACTCCTCGGGCGTGTAGCCCAACACCGTCTCGATCTGGGGGCTTATGTAGTCCGTGACGCTCTGTCCACCAGGCTCCTGAGAATGCACGTAGGTAATGGCCGGGACCCGTTCGACCAGCGTACGATAGCGGATCTCGGTCTCCCTCAGCCGTTCTTCGGTCTCCCGGCGCTCCGTTATGTCCACTTAGACGCCCGCCAGAGGGTCGTCCCATCCTCCTCGCCGCCTATTAGCACGGTCTCCTCACGCACCCACACCACGCGCCCGTCGCTGCGAACCATACGGTACTCCATCTCGAACGTCTCGCCCGTGGCGTCGGTGTGGTCATTTTCGGCGAGCACCCGTTCCCGGTCCTCTGGATGCAGCAGGCTCATCCAGAACTCGGGGTCATCCTCGAAGCTCTCCGAAAAGTAACCGAGGAGCGCCTCTACCTGGGGACTCACGTACGAGATGTGGGTACCGCCATCGGGTTCCCTGGTGTACGTAAACGTGACCATCGGCGCCTGCTCGACGAGCGAGCGGTAACGCTTCTCGGCTTTCTCGAGTTTCTCCTCGGTCTCTGTGCGCTCCGTCGTATCCGTGAGGGAGCCGACCATCCTGTAGGGCCTGCCCTCCGTGTCCCGCACCGATGCGCCCCTGGCGAGCACCCAACGATACGAGCCGTCCCGGTGCCGGAGCCGGTGCTCGAGTTCGCAGAGGTCTGCCGCGCCGCTCATGCACTTCCGGATCTCAGCCTTCATCCGCTCGCGGTCTTCCGGGTGGACCCGCTCCTCCCACTCCTCGAAGCGGTCTTCGATCTCGTGCTGCTCGAAGCCGATCATGGCCTTCCAGCGCGGCGAGAAGTGCGTCTCGCCCGTGAGGAGGTTCCAGTCCCAAATCCCGTCGTTGGCTCCCTGGACCGCGATTTCGTAGCGCTCCTCGCTCCGTTCGACGGCTTCGCGCTCCTCACGGCGGGCGCGGTCGTGTCTCAAGAACAACGCCGCCACAACGAGCGATAAGAGAGCGGCCATCGAGTAGATGCCCGCCTCGGCGTAGAGCTCGGTTCGCCGCGCGGCCTCTTCGTACCTGGCGTCCATGCTATCGAGAAGCTCGTTCAGCACCTCGAAACCGGGGTCCACCCGCTCCTCGCTCACGGATTCCGCCGCCTCCATCCGTCCGGCTTCGATCAGGCGCAACTCCTCGTCTACAGCCGCCGCGTATTCATTCAGAGACGTCTCGATGCGGGACACCCGATCATCGCCGGGACGCAGCCGCTTCAGCGCCTGCACGCTCCCTGAAATCTCGCGGCGGTCCTCCTCGACTGCCCGGGTGACTTCGGAACCGGCCCGCCCCTCTGCAATGGTCTGCCACCCGGCGATGCTTTGCCCCTCGGCATGTGCTTCGATGCGAGCGACATGGAGTTGAGCCTGGTTGCGACGATCCACGCCATCGTAGAGCTGGTCAATGGCGAAGGTGCCCGCCAGCGTAGCGAGGGCCCCGGCAAGCAGCAATATCCACGCCGAAGCCCGCCCGCTATTGTTCCTAGCCGGTCTTTGCCGCTCGGCGTCCGCTTCCGGACTCTTCTCGTTATTCATCTTTGAACTTTTCATGCTTCTAATTATCGGCACGAGGCCGCGAACCTTTAACATCCATCTGGTCTCTTGCGCCAGGTTGGCGTGCGGCGCTCCTCTATGAGCGGCAGTACTTTCTCCAGCAGGTCCTCGACGGTCTTCCGGTTGCGGGTGGATATTTCATCGGCCCGGTCTATCGGCGGATAATCCAACGGATCGTCGCGCATGAGAAACGGTAACTCGACGGGACTCTGCTCCGCGCGGCGCGAGGTCCAGTCTTGCGGCACCTTCTCCGGCAATTCCTGGTGCGAGAGGGCTGCCCACAACATGGTCCAGGCCCGCGGCACGACGCGCCAGATGTCGTAGCCTCCGCCACCCGTGGCGACCCAGCGTCCATCGCACAACTCATGGGCCAAATCGTGGATCTTTTTTGGGACGTGTTCGTAGAGGCGGGTGGTGGCGCGGAGATGCGTCAGGGGGTCGAGGGCGTGGGCGTCGCAACCGTTCTGGGAGATGATTATGTCCGGGGCGAAAGCGCGCAGAACCTCGGGGACAAGGGCGTCGAAACAGGAGATCCAGGACTCGTCGTCCGTGAACGGCTCAAGCGGCGCGTTGACGGAGTAGCCGATGCCACCGTCTCGCCCCCGCTCCTCGATGCCGCCGGTGCCGGGGAAAAGGTAGCGGCCAGACTCGTGCATGGAGACGGTGAGCACGTCCGGGTCATCGTAGAACATCCACTGCACACCGTCGCCGTGGTGGGCGTCGGTGTCCACGTAGGCCACGCGAATGACGGGATTTTCTTCTTTCAACCGGGCGATGGCGACGCCAGCATCGTTGTAGAAGCAAAAACCGCTAGCCCGCGAACGCCGGGCATGATGCAGCCCGCCGGAGATGCACATAGCGTGCGTGGTCTCGCCTGACATCACCATCCGGCACGCCCCGAGCACTGCTCCGACAACCCGCGCGCAGGCATCGTGGACGTGGGGCGTGACAGGGTTGTCCGAGCCCCCGATGCCGTACTGGAGCAGGTCGGCTGTATCTCCCACGCCGCGACCGGCCTCCTGGACGAGGCGGAGGTAGGTCAGGCTGTGAACGGTCAGGAGGTCCGCTTCGGTGGCGGGTTCGGGCTCGAAGGAATCGTAGCCTTCGAGGAGGCCCAAAGAGCCGCATAGTTCCATCGTCATGCGGAGCCGGATCGGGTTGAAGGGATGGCCTTCTCCGAAGCCGTAATCCTCCAGGCTCCGGCCGTGGACGACGACCGAACGTCCGCTCAAACCGGGATTGTCGGCGGCCAGAGGACCCGGTAGCCGGCCTGTTCGAGGACCCCGGTGGCTCTGCCAGGGTTCACGGTGTCCACCCTGAAGACCACGGCCCGGCCAGGGGAGCCATCGGGCAGCTCTTCGCGCCGGGAGCCCATCGCGACGCTGACGATGTTTATGCCAAGCTCCCCGAAGATGCCAGCAGCGCCGGCCAGGGTGCCGGGGCGGTCGGGCACGACGATCTCCAAGCGGCTGCCGGGCTCGTGCGCCCCAACGAGGAAGACGAGCGCCTCCATCACGTCGGATGAGGTGATGATGCCCACCAACTCGTCATCATCGAGCACGGGGAGACAGCCGATCCAACGTTCACGCATCGCATTCGCGGCCGACTCCACGGGGTCGTCGGGATGAGCCGTCACGGGCTCCCGCGTCATGACTTCCATAGCCCGTATCCGCTCCAAAGCTGCGGCCCTCTCCGGGTCCCCAAGCACCAGGGTTGCGGAGCGCAGGTCCCGGTCGGAGACGACCCCGACGAGTCTTCCGCCGTCGAGCACCGGCAAGTGCCGGATGCGCCGCTCTCTACACAACGCGAGCGCCTGTGCCGCCGTGGTCTCCGGGGACACGGCTACGACCTCCCGGCTCATCGAGTCTCTAACCAGCAACAAGTTCCACCTCCCACATCACGTATCCGTATTATACGAGAGACTCGTCTACGGGGCGAGGGCTGGTATAAAGGTCCCATGCCAGAACCCCTCCACCAGCTAATGGCCGACCCGATGATCGCGCTCATCCGGGAGAACTTCACCGGCGTCGAGGCCCGCTGGTGGTGGGAGCGGCGCATGAGCGGCGGCATCGAGATCTGCCAGGAACTAGACCCCGAAGCCATGAGCCGCGAAGTCGCCGCGAAGTCCGGGCGAGAATCATCAGAAGTCCGCCGGATCATAGAGAAAGAACTCGGTCTGGAAGACTCGGAACCGGTAGTGTTCACCTTCGAGATAGCGGGCGACGCCACCACAGAAGAAGCTGCCCGAATGCTCCGCGAACGCTCCTCAGCACCCGAAGGCATTGCGTTAAGTCTCTACCGTCAAGTCGAGGAAGCCGTCAAAGCAAGCTAACGTTCATCAATACCTCGGCACCGAAGGGTCCACGTCCGAGTAGACATCCAGGCCGCCTTCGAGGTTGAGGACGTTTGCGAAGCCGGCCTGTTCGAGGGCCTGGGTCACGTAAGCGCTGCGGGCTCCGTGGTGGCAGATCACCACGGTCTCCGATTCCGGATCCAGCTCCGAGACACGCTCTGTCATCTCGTTCATCGGGACGAGCTTCGAGCCTTCTATGCGCGAAACCTGAAACTCCCACGGCTCGCGCACGTCGAGAAGAACGGGAACCTCACCGGCGTCGAGGCGTTCTTTGAGTTCCCTGGGCGTGATCGTCCCATATTCTGGCTGACGCATACTAGAACTCGTAGTCGGCGACGATACGGTCGGTGGTGCGCTCGCCTAGTTTCTCCACGACGGCGAGGTGCGCCGGGTGCTTCATGTATTCCTGAAGGCCGGCCTGGTCCTCGAAGCGGGCGAAGAGCGCGTGCGTGTAGTCTCCGGATCTCCCGGAGAAATCTTTCCCCACCGAGAGGTCCACGGTGCTCGAAACCTCGTCTTTCAAACCCCGGATGGAGGAAAGAAGATCCTCCACGTTCTCGGAGGAGACGTCCTCCCGAACCGCGAAAAACACGAGATGGTCTACCATGGTTAACCTCCTTGTCTCCGACTATCCTATCCGCAGTCTAGCAACGTCGCCGCTGGCGATCAGCCCGAAACCTAAAAGATTCGCTGGTCGGATTCCTCGATGCGGTAGTCGTTGATCGAGGCTTCACGTCGACGCATCAGGCCGTTCCCATCGAACTCCCATAGCTCATTTCCGTGGCTGCGCCACCATTGCCCCTCGGCGTCCCGGCTCTCGTACTCGAACATGACCGCGATGCGGTTCTCCGTGAAGCACCAGAGGTTCTTCTCCAGCCGGTAGTCACGTTCGCGCTCCCATTTGCGCTTCAGGAAAGCCACTATCTCCTCCCGTCCCCGGAAGAATTCGTCGCGGTTGCGCCATTCCGAGTCCTCGGTGTAGGCTAGCGAGACTTTCTCAGGGTCGCGAGTATTCCAGGCGTCCTGGGCCATCTTCACCTTCTGCCGCGCCATCTCCTCCGTAAAGGGCGGCACGGGCGGGCGAGCCTGTTGTTGCATTCTTGTTCCTTTCCGGCTTGTTCAGCGCCATCTTCTCACAGCCGGCGTCATTGTTCAGTCCTCCAACCTTCCCCACAATGTGGTCGGCGGCGCTTCCTAGCTGCGGAGGCTAGCGTGGGAGGCGACGAATGATGAGGCCGCCTGGGCCGTGAGGGGTCTTGAGAGGTGAAAGCCCTGGGCGAAGTCGCATCCCAGGCCGCGCAGCCGGGCGAGTTGGTTCGCGGTCTCGACGCCTTCGGCGGTCACTGTCAGGTTCAGTATCCGCGCCAGGCTCACGGTCGTCGAGACTATCGCCGCGCTCTCCGCGTCGTCGTCGAGGCGGCCCACGAAGGAGCGGTCTATCTTCAGGTCATCCACGGGGAAGCGTCTGAGGTATGAGAGCGAGGAGTATCCGGTGCCGAAGTCGTCTATGGAGAGCCGGATGCCGAGGTCTCTGAGGTTCCGCAGCGTGACAAGCGCCATCTCGACATCCTCCATGGCGGTGCTCTCGGTGACCTCCAGCTTCAGGTGGTTCGCATCGAAGCCCGTCCGGTCGAGTACGCCGGAGATCTGCCCGATCAGATCCGGCTGCCGGAACTGTCGTGCCGAGAGGTTGACGCTCAAGTCGAGAAACTCTCCGCTCGTCCCCTGCCATTCGAGCACCCGCCGGCACGCCTCCTCGAGGACGAGAAGCCCAATCTCCACGATGAGGCCGGTCTCTTCGGCCAGCGGGATGAATTCTCCCGGAGACACGAGTCCTTTCTCGGGATGCTCCCACCGCGCCAGGGCCTCGAACCCACCGATCTCGTCCGCCCCCAGCGCCATGATGGGCTGATAGTGGACGACGAACTCCCCGCGCTCCACCGCCCGCCGCAAGTCCGCCCTCAGCTCTAGCCGCTCCAATGCCTGGGCGTGCATTCCGGGGTCGTAGAACTCGTAGCGATCCTTGCCTCCGCCCTTTGCCGAGTACATCGCCACATCAGCGTTGCGAAGGAGGTCTTCCGCGCGCTCGCCCGCGGAGCCCTCGGCTATCCCCACGCTCCCGTGGACGAGCACCTCTATGCCCTGAAGGTCAAAAGGCTCGCGGAGGGTTTCCAGTATCCGGCTTACGATAAGCGCCTCGGTCTCCAGCGCCGGGGAGTCTTCGATCAGCAGGGCGAACTCGTCTCCGCTGAGACGCGCCACCGTATCCTCGGGCCTGACGCATTCGAGGAGGCGCCGGGTAACCTCCACGAGCAGCCGGTCCCCAATAGGATGGCCCAGAGAGTCGTTCACCATCTTGAAGTCATCGAGATCCAGGAAAAGCACCGTGGTGCTCCCGCCATCACGCGACTTGCCGGACAGCGCGTGTTCCAGACGGTCGGAGAAAAGCACCCGGTTAGGCAAACCGGTGAGAGAGTCGTGCAGCGCCTGATGCGCCAGTTCATCCTCAAGGGACTTGCGCTCGGTAACGTTCATGCAGTAGACGCGAACAAGGTCCTCGCCGGGCACGAAGGACACCATGCG
>JACDGB010000066.1:3953-8025 GCA_013815485.1 Rubrobacter sp. | reverse complement strand
GTATCTGGGATGGGACACGATCGAGGCCGAGACGTACAGCATCGGGGCGCGCTCGACGGGCTACTGGGACCCCAACACCACCACCCCGAACGACGTCTTGCTGATGCTGCGGAAGATCTCCGCTCCCTCCTTCACGACCCAGGAGATGTCCTCGGAGATGCTCACCGCCATGACCGACACCTATCTGGAGGACCGCATCCCCGCTCCTCTGCCTCCCGACGTGCGCGTGGCGCACAAGACCGGCTCCTATGGGGACAGCTTCGGGGACGCTGGCATCGTCTTCTACCGAGGCCCGGACGGCGCGGGAAAGCGGTACTTCCTGGTCATTCTGGCCGAGGGCGCGAGCGAGGCCGAGGCCCACGATGCCATGCGCGATATGTCGCTCGCCACCTACGAAGCCTTCACGAAACCCGGCGCCCGAACTTCGCGCCGGTAATCGGACGGCTTCTCTCCATGAGCATGACGTCCGGCGAAGCCTCTACTTACTGTGTTTTGCGGCTTCCCGTGCGCTCCGTTAAAGTTCTCGTCCGCTCGTGCCGATTAGAGTAGCGAATGTCAACGAGTCAGAGGGGTTCGACACGCTCATGAGATACCTGGTGATTATGCTCACTACCGTCTTCCTGGCCACGGTGGCCGCCGTCGGGGTTTCGGCGGTGGACTCGCCGGTGGCTGAAGCTGCGGGTGGCGGGTACGTGAAGAAATGCGGCGGCGGTGAGATCAAGCTCAACGCCAGGGAGAAAGAGACCTTCCTCTTGCACAACAAGATCCGCAACAACCGCAACCTCAAACCCTTCTGCGTGCATCCCAAACTCCAGCAGGCCGCCCGCTCGCACTCGAAGGACATGATTCAACGTGGCTACTTCTCTCACAACACCAAGGGCAGAGGGTCCTTCAAGCAGCGCCTGAAGCGTTTCGGCTACAGAGGCTACGCCGGGGAGAACATAGCTCACAGCAGCGGCAGAAGCGGCGATCCCAGCAGCATAATGGAGGGTTGGATGAACAGTTCCGGCCACCGGAGCAATATCTTGAGCGGCAACTATCGCGAGATCGGCATAGGCGCCCATACCGGCGACTACAATAACTTCAGGACCACCATGTACACCGTAGACTTCGGCACCTGCCTCTGAAAATGTACGCAAGGAGCGTGAGTGCCAAGCCTCGTTCGGGCAGACGATCTACAGGCTTCCGTCAGCCGGATGCGAGACGTCGGCCGCTCGTGCCGGGAATCGGCGACCTGCGCGGGCGCCAGACCATCTTGGGAAGATTCTCTCTATGGGTCGGAGAAGTTTCTTCGCTTCGGGTTGGCATGACGCCTCTTTGTTCGGGATCGCACTGACGCCAGTATGCAGTGTAGCCGCTGAGTGTGGCTAGTAGAAGACATTGCCACCATACCATATAATCTGGCAATCTGGCCTTGCTTCGAAACTTCGAATGCGCGGTTCTAAAATTCTTATGGGAGTGAAGACTCTGACTTATTCGAGGGCGGCGCAAAGACAGGCAAGAAAGCGAACCTTTAGAGGGGCTTTGGCCGAAGTCGTGGCGCACAAGCTCGGTCTTCTGAGCGTCGCCATCGCGATGGCGATCTTCGTCCTGGTTCCCATCGTCCTGAACCCCGACATGGTAAGGGTCGACCCCATCGAAGCTTACTACCCGACCAAGTTCAAGGTGCTCATGTGGCTTTCCGCGGCGCTCCTGGCGGTGGTGCTGGGCTTCGTGGTCCTGCGCAGAAAGCCTCTCGTGGTTCCTGTGTTGATTCCCACCCTCGCTTTCCTCGGCGTCTCGGCTTTGAGCACCCTTTTGTCGGAGAACCCCATGCACAGCCTCTTCGGAGACCGCGACGAAGGGTTGCTCTCTCTGGCCGCGGGGATCTTGCTCTTTTACGCGGTGGCTCGGGGCCTGAGCTCCCCGGTCCGGGTGCGGATGTTCCTGGCGGCGGGGGCAACCTCGGCGGTCCTTATCTCCGTCTACGGCATCTCTCAAAACTATGGATTTGATCCGATCTCGGGGTGGTTGATCTCGTGGTATTCGGATCTCGGGAGGCCCTTCGCGACCGTCGGGAACCCCATCACCCTCGCGTCCTACCTGACCCTTATGGCGGGAGCAACCGCGGCGCTGTGCTTCAAGGCTAACTCGCGGACGGAACGGGTGCCCTGGCTCCTCGCGCTGGCGGTGATTGGAGCGTGCTGGATCTACACCGACACGCGGGGGGCGATGCTGGGCGTGGTGGCGACCTTGCCCGTGGTTCTGTGGGCCGCGCACCGCAGGATGGGAACGGTGCGGCCTCTGCAGGTCCCGCTTGCCACCCTGATCCTGGCGGTGATGGCCGCGATCATGGCTTCGGCGGTGTTCGGTAACCTGTCCCTCCCATCCTACGTCACAACCTTTCTGGCAGCCTACCTGATTTTGATAGGGGTGGTTCTGTGGCTCTCCGACCTCAGGCCGGGAGTGGTGGGACCCTTGCTGGCTACGCTAGTCGTCCTGACGGCGGCTGTGGCCGCGGTCGCGGTCGTGATGGTATTCAGCAACATGGCCCTCCTCGATCGCACCACGGTCGGTCGCGAAGGCGGCTTGAGCTCGCAGGTCCGGCTGAATATCTGGCACGACACGGTGCCGATGATCCTGGAGCGCCCGCTGCTGGGCCACGGCCCGGATAACTTTACCGAGCCTTTTAGGTCGCACATGGGCGAGGAGCTCAAAGCTGCCATAACCAACAACTTTGGCATGGTCAGCAAGGTGGACCGGGCGCACAACGACTTTTTGCAGGTCGCGGCGACTACGGGGCTTTTGGGGCTTGCCGCCTACGGTTGGATCCTCGTCTCGTACTTCCGCAACGCCTACCGACGCGGGGGATGGCCTCTGATCGCGCTCTCCGGTGGGCTGCTGGCCTATATCTTCCAGATCCAGACATCCTTCCCCACCGCCGCCACCAACGTCGCCTTCTGGGGTCTCCTCGGTGCCTCGGTCGCAATCATGCGTCTCCAGGACCAGGAGAGTAACGAGCCGGACTCGGAGACGCCGGAGACCGGAAGCGTCGAGACGGCCCTGACTCCTGAGACGCCACGGGCAAGGGCGTACGAGCTCCTGTCCGTCGTGGTCGTCGTCGCCGTCCTGACCTCCATCGCCGTCCCGACGTTCCTCGACCAGCGGGAAGAGGCCGCCAAGACCGCGCGAGCGGACCTGGGCCGGAACGTCAGGCTGACCGCGCAGCTCTACGAGCAGGCCAAGGCATCGAGGGGGACCTACCCCGAGGCCGGGGTCTACACGAGCGACGATACTGTCAGAGGCGGCGGCAGTAGGTTCCGTCCTTCCGAGAACGTTACGATCACTACCAGCACATCCGAGGACGGTTTCAAGGTAGAAGGAGAGAGCACCTCGCTCAGCGGCACCTTCAGATACTCCTACGATAGTACTACCGGCGAGTACGCCACACCCTCGTAACCCCATCACCCATACTGCTCCGCACTCACCTGATAGCCCGAAAATGAAGAAATGTTAAGAACATTAGAAGAGATGTGCTGATTGGTGTTGACATTAAGGGTCAAAGGTGGAAAGATACAGCCCGTGACGTAAAGATAGACGAAGAAGGAGGATGTGTTGAGGAAAGTAATGTTGTTAATCGCGATGCTCGCGATGGTGCTGGCGGCCGCGGTGCCAGCGTTCGCGCAGCCGACGCAGAACCAGTTGGCCGCTGGTGGTGGTGGTGATGACCTTATTCAGCAGTGCCAGAACAACCTTAACCAGGCGGTGGTGCAGGAGGCGACTGCGGCTAACGCTGGGAATGTTGCTGTCAGCGGCGACGTGAACGCTACCGCCGCCGCCACGAACGTCAACGCGCCCTTGTTGATAAACGACTGTACCCAGACTGTTAATGAGTTCAACCAGGTCTTTGTCGATCGTGGTGGGGACGACACGCTCGCTGGCTTTACGTTCTTCGAGGGTGTCGAGCAAACCGTCTTCTTCGACGCAGATCAGAATGTCTTCTTCATAGTCGTCGAAGGTGATACGATCATCGTCCAGCAGAATGTTGTGTTCTTCACGGTCGACCTCACTACGGTGGTTACGTCGGATGTCG
>JACDGB010000066.1:0-3943 GCA_013815485.1 Rubrobacter sp. | reverse complement strand
ACACCGGCGTGCTTCCCGAGACGGGCGGCTCGGTGCTGACGGGCGGCTCGGCGCTGCTGGCCCTCGGCACCGGCGTCCTGCTGGTGGCCGGTGGCCTTCTGGCCCGCAGGATCGTCCGCTAGGCAACGCAACTAGCGCGACTAGGCCGAGCTAGAGCATAGCGAAGGCTTGCAGTGAGGCGGGTCCCTTCGGGGGCCCGCCTTTTTCGTGTCCGCTGGAGGGGCATCATGGAGCCCGGATCCCGGCTTGTATTCGGGAAGGGGCGCGGATATCCTCATGCGTGGTGAATGAGCTTTGAGTCGTGCTGTTTTCAGGGTGTCCGCGGGGTTTCTGGTAGCTGCCCTGGCCTTGCTGGCTGCCTCTCTCTATTTGTCCGAGCATTACATCGAGGAGTATCAGCGGCTGTCGGCGGCTGGTGATGTGACCGGCGCCATGAAGAAGGCGAAGCTGGCGGCGCGCTTTGATCCTTTCGACTCCGATGCTTTGGAGGCGCGGGCATACCTGTTGCAGCGGCAGGGCAAGGACGAAGAGGCGGAGCGGGTGCTCAGGGTCGCGGCGGAGAGAAACCCGCCGGATTTTGTGTCTTATCTGGCGCTTGGGAACATCCAGATGTATCAGTTGAACGATCTGGACGCCGCCGTGCGGAGCTACAACGAGGCTCTGGAGCGCAACCCGAAGTTGATCCTCGGCAAGAGTTCGCTGGCCCAGGCGTACATTCGGCAGGGAAACCAGGAGGAGGCCCGAAAGGCTTATGAGGACCTCAGGGAAACCAACGACCTCACCTACCAGGGACTGTACGATCTCGGAAGGATCTACGTCCGCTCCGGGCGGCCGGAGGAGGGTGTGAAAACCATAAGAGCTGCCCAGAGGCGGGTGGACGACGACCTGCGGGCCACGGGGCAATCTGCGGCTGTCCAGGGTCTTCGGGTGTCAATGGACCTCGCCATCGCCGACGCCTTCGTGATGCAGAGAGAGTATGGGAGAGCCCGGAGGATAGTCTCTGATAGTCCCGCGGAGCAGGCTCCGGCGATATTGCGTCTTTTGAACACGGACCCTGAAGGTTACCGGGAGTCAGTGGCTAATAGTGCCATCTACTAATGGACAGGGCTGGCAGCGCCGGCGGGGGGAGGACCCCGTTCTCCCGGAAGTCCTGCATGTTTTGTGGGAGCGGCGGCTTCTGGTGATCGGGGTGGTGCTTGTCCTGGTGCTGGCTTCGGCGGTCTTTGGCTTGCGTGAACAGCGTTTTTACACGGCTGAGGCCACCGTGAGCTTTCAGCCTCGGGAAGGTTCAAGGGCCGGGGAGGACCCGGAAGCCTTCGTGGAGGGAGTGCTCGGGGCAGTGACCGCGCGGGGCTTCTTGCGAGATGTCATGCGGGAAGCGGACTGGGCCGATGGCCCTGAAAAATTCGGAGAGCGGCTCGATGTCGAGCGGTACGACGGCGCGAACGGAGCATCCGGGCTCAGGGTGCGTTTCTCCGGCGCGAACGCGGTCGAGGCGACCCGCTCGGCGAACGCCTACGCCTACGTCTTCGTTGCCAGGGTCGAGCAGCTAAACGACCGGCGGCTCGCCGGGGGTACGTTGGCCGCTGACGCCAGCGTCGAGGAATACGCTTCCCCGGAGGGTTGGGCGAGCCCGCGTCCGTTCGTACTCGCCGCCGCGGCCATCGTCGCTGGGGTAATAGTGGGGGGCGCCGCCGCCCTTTTGCTGGAGAGCCGCGCCCGTAGCTGGCGCAACGCCCGCGACGCGGAGTTGACATTGCGGGCGCCCGTCCTCGGGGTCATCCCCGACTACTCTTCGGAGGAAGGATGATGGACCTGAGCTCTGCCCATGATGCCGGGGCGAGAAGGCTTCTGCATCCGGACCCTTCTGTCAAGCGGAGCTTCGAAGAGTTGGCGAACAATCTCTTGGCTCTGGGAGAGAGGCCCCTCCGTGTCGCTGTAACCGGGCCGGAGCGGGGTGCTGGGTGCTCCAGCGTGTGTCTCGGGATCTCGGCCGCTCTGGCCGGGATGGGCCGGAGGGCCGCCGTGGTGGACTGCAACCTGAGGGATCCGGATCTGCACCAGATGCTCGGCGAACCGAACTTCCTGGGACTGACGACCGCTCTGGAGAGCGGTCGTGCGCTGGAGAACTATGGTTTCGAGGTCTTGCCCGGGCTGCTTGTCATCCCTACGGGACCCGTGCCAGCGTCCCCCAGCACTCTACTAGAGTCCGAAAGGTTCGTGGAAGCGGTGCGCGGGCTGGGAGAGGGCCGCGACCTCGTGCTGCTCGACGCGCCGGTGGCGGGCACGCTCCTCGGGTCCCCGATGCTCGCTGGCGGCTTCGACGGCGTCTTGCTCGTGGTACACGCTTCCCGGACCTCGAAAAACACCGCCCGCGAGGTGACCGAAGACCTGCTCGACGCAGGCGTAAACCTCCTCGGCGTGGTGCTCAATGGATCCCCGGCAGGCACGGCATGACGGAGCCGGGGGCCGCCACGGAGGGACGGTTGAAGGAGCGGCGTCCGGGCCGTCTGGTTGCCGTGTTCAAGGCCGTGGTGTTGCTGGTGCTGGTAGCCGTGACCGCCTACGGGATGCTAAACCAGGGTCTTTATCCCCCTGAACTCTGGCTGCCCGTCGCGGCGGGGGTTCTGGCCCTGATGTTCCTCACCCTGCTCGCAAGGGGCTTCTATCAGGACGTGCCACTGATCGGATGGGCGCTGGTGGCCCTGATGGGCGCGCTCGTCGGTATCAAGGGTCTCTCTCTGTTGTGGACCGTCAGCGAGATAACGACTATCGAGGAGGTGCTGCGCTCCTCGATGTACCTGGCGGTTTTCCTCATGGCGCTGGCCGCGCTCTCCTCGGGGCGGCAGGTGGGCTCGATGATGGACGCAGCCGTGCTGGTGACGACCGCGGTTGCCGGGTACGGCTTGCTGCAGAAGATCAGCCCTTTAGAGTACCCCGCCTCCTCCATAGACAATGTTAGCGTTGACTCCACGCTGGATTACCCGAACACCCTCGCCGCCATACTGGGCATGGGAATAGTGCTGGCGCTGGCGCGGATGACGCAATCCAGGAACGTGGCGTTCCGAGGACTTCTGGCCGCCTTGATCCTGGGCTTCATCGCCACCATGTACCTCACTGCTTCTCGGGGCGGCATCGCCTCGCTCGGGATAGCCGGGGGACTCATGATTCTCCTCTCGAATTATCGGGTGCAGATGGTCTCCAACTTGCTCCTCATCTCCGTTCCGGGGGCGTGGCTGGTCTGGAGGATGCAGGGTCTCGAAGCGCTCCGGCAGGCCGGCGCCACTGACCAGCAGAAGCTCTCCGCCGGACTGGAGTTGCGCAACGACCTCGTGATCGCGCTAGCAGCAGCGTTCGTGCTTCAGTGCGGGTACGCGCTATTCGTCAACCGATACGAGATCACCTCCCTGGCCCGCCGTACCATCGGCGGGATATTCCTGGCCGGGGCGGTGGTAGCCGTGGTCGGGGGCGCGTTGTTGGTCGTGGATCAGTACGGCGGTGCGCGCCAGGCTTACGTCGCGCTTCTGAGCGATCCGCAAGGCGATCAGAGCGCCAGGCAGCGTCTCTCCTCCCTGAGCATTGGCTTCAGGGAGGATTACTGGAAGGTCGCGTGGGACGAGTGGAAGGAGCAACCTCTGACAGGCACGGGGGCCGGTACGTTCCAGTACACCTGGCTGCGCGAGCGGCCGGTGGACACCGGCGTCAAGCAGGTCCACAACCTGTATTTGGAGCAAGGCACGGAGACTGGGCTGTTCGCGTTCCTGGCGATGGTTCTTTTCGCCGGGCTGCTGCTCGGATACACTGCGAGGGAGGCGTGGCGAGCATCGGGAAATCGGCGGCTGCTCCTCTCAGGGCTGGTGGCTGCGGCGGTGATCTACCTCCTCTCCTCGATTATCGAATGGCACTGGTACCTGCCACCCTCGACCCTTTTTTTCTTCATCCT
>JACDGB010000065.1 GCA_013815485.1 Rubrobacter sp. | reverse complement strand
GGATACGAACAGCATCCGCGAACTCCTGATCCCTGACCTCGGCGAGCAACTCCCGGATGCGGCCAATAGCGTCCTGAGCATCCTCGGGCGTGGCCGTATCCCCCGTCCCAATCGCCCATATCGGCTCGTAGGCGAAGACAAGTTTGTCTCCACCCACGTCATCGTCAAGCTCCTCCATCACCCGCCGAACCTGCCCCGAGACCTTATCCCACATGCCGCCGGAATCGCGCTCTTCCTTCGTCTCCCCGACGCATGCGATGGGCAACAAACCCGCCTCCACGGCCTTCGCGGCTTTGCGGGCGACAGTTTCGTCGGTCTCGCCGAAGACTTCGCGCCGCTCGGAGTGGCCGACGATCACGGCCCCCGCGCTGATATCTTGCAACATGGGAGCGGAGACCTCACCGGTGAACGCCCCCGAGTCCTCGAAGTAGAAGTTTTGCGCCCCGGCCAGGACCGGCGAGTCCTGGGCCATCCGGGCGACCTCATGCAGACAGGTGAACGGCGCGAAGACGGTTACGTCCACGCCTTCGGCGTCGGCGGCGCGTGGGAGCAGCGCGGCGGTGTATTCCTGCGCCTCGCTGACGGTCTTGTTCATCTTCCAGTTCGCCGCCATCATCGGGCGGCGGTTTGCGTCAGCCATCTAATCCTCCTTGTCCGGCAGGACCGCCACGCCGGGCAATTCCTTGCCTTCGATGTACTCCAGCGACGCGCCGCCGCCGGTGGAGATGAAGCTCATCTCGTCCTCCAGGCCGAGCTTGCTGACGGCGGCGACCGAATCGCCGCCGCCAATGACGCTCGTTGCATTGCTCTCGGCCACGGCCCTTGCGACGCCTTCGGTGCCGCCCGCGAAGGCGTCTATCTCGAAGACGCCCATCGGGCCATTCCAGAAGATGGTTCCCGCGTTTGCGATGTATTCCCCGAAAAGGTCCACAGTATCAGGACCCACGTCCAGGCCCATCATGCCGGGCGGCATACGGTCCGCCTCGGCGGCCCGGCTCTCGGCGCCCTCCTCCATTTTGTCGGCGACTACCACGTCTGTCGGGAGTACGAGACGGTCGCCGGCCTCCTCCATCAAGCGTTTCGCCTCTTCGATGTAGTCATCTTCGACTAGGGAATCTCCCACTTCGTAGCCCTTCGCCTCCAAGAACGTGAAGCACATGGCGCCCCCGATCAGGAGTAGATCCGCCTTCCCCAGAAGACTCTCGATGACCCCGAGCTTGTCGGAAATCTTCGCCCCGCCGAGGATGGCGACGAACGGTCGCTCCGGGTCGCGGAGAACCGTATCCAGGTGATCCAGCTCTTCCTCCATCAACAACCCAGCCGCCGCCGGTAGTAACTTCGCCACGCCGACGGTCGTCGCGTGCGCCCGGTGAGCCGCCCCGAATGCGTCGTTGACGTAGAGATCCGCGAGCGCGGCGAGCTGAGTTGCGAGATCCGACTCATTCTTCGTCTCGCCGGGATAGAAGCGCGAGTTCTCAAGCAACACGACGCCACGCCCATCCCACTTCTCCAACTCCTCCTCGACCTCGGGCCCGACGGCGGCATCGAGCTTCACCACCGGCTCGCCCAACAACTCACCCAGATGATGAGCGACCGGATCCATCGCGTACTTCGGGTCGGGCTCGCCTTTCGGGCGTCCAAGATGCGAGATGAGTACCGGACGCGCTCCTTCCGAGAGTAAATATTGGACCGTCGGCAGGGCGCGCCGGATGCGAGTATCGTCGGTCACCCGCCCGTCTTTCACCGGCACGTTGAAGTCCACGCGCACAAGCACCCGCTTGCCCTGTACATCGAGGTCTCTGACGCTCCGTTTGTGCATTTTGCCTCCCTTTAGTCGGCGCGTTTCAGCCGATCAGCTTTTGGCCCGAACCGCTAGCCCACCGCTTTCCGACTGCTCACCAAGCATCGGGCGAAGGTTGTCAACCAGACGGCGCAGCAGGGAACTATGCTGCTCCGGCTGCGTCGGTTGCGGTCTTTACCTGACCTGCTGAATAGCTGAAACGCTGACCGGCTACTTAAAGCCTCTCCCCGATGTAGGATGCGATGTCGCAGGTACGCACGGAGTAGCCCCACTCGTTGTCGTACCAGCCGAAGACCTTGACGGTGCGACCGTTGGACATGGTGAGGCCGGAGTCGAATATGCACGAGTGGTCGTTGCCGATGATGTCCTGGGAGACCAGCGGCGCCTCAGAGTATTGGAGTACGCCTTCGAGGTCGCCCTCGGCGGCCTGTTTGAAGGCGGTGTTGATCTCCTCGACGGAGGCGTCGCGGGAGACCTGGGCCACGAAGTCCGTGATGGAGCCGTCGGCAACGGGGACGCGCATGGACATCCCATCAACCTTGCCCTGGAGTTCAGGGTAGATCACGCCCGCCGTCCGGGCCGCGCCCGTGGAGGTCGGGATGATGTTCTTGGGCGCGGAGCGAGCGCGCCTCGGGTCCTTGTGCGCCGCGTCCACGAGGCTCTGGTCGTTGGTGAAGGCGTGAACGGTCGTCATGAAGCCGGACTCGATGCCGAAGTTTTCCTGCAAGACCTTCACCAGCGGGATGATGCAGTTGGTGGTGCAGCTCGCGTTGGAGACGACCTGATGCTGGTCCGGGTCGTAAGACTCGTGGTTGACCTTGTAAACGAAGGTCGCGTCCGCGCCTTTGGCGGGGGCGGAGATAACGACCTTCTTCGCGCCGCCTTCGAGATGGGCCGCCGCAGCGTCGCGGTCAGTGAACACGCCACTCGACTCGACCACGATATCCGCGCCCACGTCGCCCCAGGGAATGTTCTCCGGGTCGCGCTCGGAGAAAGTCTTGATCTCCCGCCCGCCGATGTTCAATACGTTGCCGTCGAAAGACACGTCCTCGTCCCAGATGCCGTGGGTCGAGTCGTGCTTGAACAGGTTCGCCAGCGACTCGAAAGGCATCAGGTCGTTGGCGGCCACTATCTCGATGTCGCCACGCTTCATAGCGGCCTTCGCCACCAGCATCCCGATCCTGCCGAATCCGTTTATACCTACTCTTACCGCCACCCGTTCCTCCTCATCTCGACGTTTGCAATGGGATCATTGTGCCCAACACGTCTAGCTTATAACAAACGATGAACTTGTCACCATTTCGGCGCTTTATCCATCGCCTGCCGCACTCCACGCTTCGTCGAATTCTTGCGCGGTGATCTCCCAAGCATGGACCCACTCGGCGCGGATGTACGCCGGGCTCATCGGCTCGTGAGTTTCCCCGACAGCTCGATCAGCCTCCGCAAGCGATGATTTACGGCGCTTTTGGATAGATTGCCGAGGCGGGCGAGGTCGGCGAGCGAGGCGTCAGAATGCTCCAGACGGAGTTCCAGCATTTCCCGTAACGCCGGTGGCAGGTTGTCGGGGTTGAGGGTTTCGAGGACTTCCTGCTGGCGGGCGGCGGCGACCGCCGTGCGTCCGGCGTTGGCGGCGTCGAAGTTGGTGAGCCGATTGGCGTTGGCTTTCGCCTCCCCGAGCACAGCGCGGGCCTCGTATTCCAGGACGGCGTCGTGCAGCCCCAATTGGGAGAGGAAGGTCGTCACGCTGTCTGCGCTCCTTGCGTAGGCGACCCAGCGTTCGCGCCTGCAGGTGATGCCGAGCGGAGCCCGGGAGAGCGTGGCGACGCGCCGGATGAATGCTTCGTCGCGGTGGAAGATCTCCAGATGATATCCACGTCCTGGCCGGGAGACCGAGCCCGCGCCCTGGAACGCGCCCCGCAAATAGGCAGTCCCTTCGGCAGCGCCTCGAAGACCGGAGCGGGCAGCCCGCAGTTCCTCTTTCGCCTGAATAGCGCCGTTGCCTTCCGCATGGACTGCGTAGCGGGCGCGGCCGAAACGATCCGTCCCAGCCGGAGAGAGTCGGGAATGCAGCCCGAACTCAGAGCGCAGCAGACGCACCACGGAACGAGCGACGGCAGCGTTGCGGGTGGTGAAGGTGACGCCGGATCCATCCCATTCACCGGCGGCGTCCATCAGGCCGACAAGCTCGTGGCGGTTGGTGCGGCGTGTAGCGGATGAGGTCCGCGAGGCGAGCTGGCGTTTTATCTCAGAGGCGAACGAGAGCAACGCCGCACACTGCTTCCGCGAGCTTCTCGGGGTCGTGGCGCACGCCGGCCCCGAAGTCGTCCGAAAGGAGATCCGTCTCGCGCAACCGGACGCCCATCTTCTCCAGTGCTTCGCGGTCCACTGCGGCAAGGTCCGCGCCTTCGGCCCTATAGCGGGAGATCAACTCCTCCGGCAACGCGCCGGAGTGGACGATCACATCCGTCACCCTCGGTATCCCATGTTCGAGCAACACCCGCACATGGTCCGAGACAGAGAACCCGGTCGTCTCCCCCGGCTGAGTCATGACGTTCGCCGCATACACGACGGGACCGTCAAAACGGGCAAGCGCCTCGCGCGACCCACCGCCGAGCAGCGCGGGGATGGTACTAGTGAACAGGCTCCCCGGCCCCAGAACCACCACGTCCGCATTCTCTATGGCCTCGATGACGCCAGGTGGAGCAGGGACATCAGCGGGCTCGACCGCGACCGAGGAGGCACGCTTGCCAGGATCACGGGCTGTTGACTCCCCGCGGGACACCGTGCCGTCGGGGTGCGTGATCACGAGCGTCAAGCTCTTCTCCGCCGCCGGATAGACTCGACCCTTTATCCGCAGAAACCGGGCGGCTTGCTCGACGCCCGCGCAGAACCCTCCCGCCATATCCGAGAGGGCCGCGATAATGAGGTTGCCGACGGCGTGGTCCGTGAGATCCCCACCCGACTCGAAGCGGTAGTTGAAGACCTCGGCCAGCCTCTTGCGACCAGCGAGCGCCACCAGACAGTTCCTCACATCACCCGGCGGCGCGACCCCGAGTTCCTCCCGCAGCCTGCCACTGGAGCCTCCATCATCCCCAACCGTGACGACCGCCGTGAGGTCTTCCACCCGGTCCCGAAGGCCACGAAGCAGCACCGGCAACCCCGTGCCGCCCCCGAACGCCACGACCCGCAAGTCTTCGGCTACATTCATGCGGTCGAGTATACCGGCGGCCTCAACCCGAGAGCCGGGCGCGGTCGTGAGGCTCGTCGAAGTTCAGGATCGGACCTTTCGGCACAATACGGGTGGGGTTCACGCTCCCGTGGCTAGTGTAATAATGGCGCTTTATGTGGTCGAAATCCACGGTTTCAGCGACGCCGGGCGTCTGGTACAGATCCCGAAGATAACCCCACAGGTTCGGGTAGTCCGAGATGCGGCGAAGGTTGCATTTGAAGTGATAGTGGTAGACGGGATCGAAGCGCGCAAGCGTCGTGAACATGCACCAATCAGCCTCGGTGACGACGCCTCCACACAGATACCGCTGTTCTGAGAGAACCGACTCCCAATAATCGAGGGCGTCGAAAAGCTCGGTGACGGCCTCATCGTAGGCGGATTGAGTGCTGGCGAAGCCGGATCTATAAACGCCGTTGTTGATTGGATTGTAGATGGCGCTGATGGTGTCGTCGATCTCCTCGCGCAGACCTTCCGGGAAAAAGTCCGCCTCTGTGGCCGCGTACTCCTCGAACTCGGTGTCGAGTATGCGGATGACCTCGCGGGACTCGTTGTTGACGATGGTCTCTCGCTCCTTGTCCCAAAGGATGGGCGTGGTGACCCGGCCCGTGTAGCCGGGGTCGGCCCTCGTGTAAACCTCGCGCAGATGCCCCGCGCCATGCAGCGGGTCCTTGAACTCCTCCGAGAAGGTCCAGCCGTCCTCCCCCATGAACGCCGCGACGCTGGAGAGTGAGATGGTGTCCTCAAGCCCCTTGAGTCGGCGCATGATGGCCGTCCGGTGCGCCCACGGGCACGCCCACGAGACGTACAGATGGTAGCGGCCCGCCTCCGCCGGGAAGCCGCTCGAACCATCCGCCGTCACCCGGTCCCGGAACGAGGTATCCGAGCGCACGAACCGCCCATCCTCGTCCCGCAACATGTTCTCGGTCTTCCACTCGCCCTCTACGAGCATTCCCATTTATTGCCTCCCATGAGCTTGGTTTCATGCTTCGGGTTTTATCAGAGCATGGCGTGACGCGCTCCACGCTCGCTGCATGAGGGAAGGCTACGGTGCGCGGTCGGTGCCGGGGAGGCCGGCGACGAGGGCCGCCGCTACATGGCGAGCTTCTTGCGCGGCGTTGGCGAGCATGCCCAGCGAGCTGCCGACGTTGGCTCCTTCGTGCAGGATCAGCAACCGTTCGGCCAATGTCTCTGGGGCCTCCGCTCCGGCCTCGGCGGCCAGCCCCGCGAGGTATCCGCGCATCCACCGTTTCTGCTCCATCACCACCACCCACGCAGGATGGTGAGCATCCGGTAACTCCACCGTCGCATTCACGAAGCCACAACCTCTGGTATTTCCCTGTTCCATCCAGTCCGCGAGTGCGTCGAAAGTAGAGAGCAGACGCTCGCTGGCCGGACCTCCTCGCCGTTCCACATTCTCCACGAGCCAATGTCGCCAGCGTTCGTCCCGGCCGCGCAAGTAGGCGGCGATCAAAGCGTCTTTGGAGCCGAAGTTATCGTAGAGAGTCTTCTTGGTGACATCCGCCTCCGAGGCGATGGCATCCACCCCAACCGCCCGTATCCCCCGTCGATAGAACATCTCCGAAGCAACCCGGAGGATGCGATCCGCCGCCGGAACCTTCGGACGCCCCGCCTTTCTAGTGCTGCCCACGCGCATTCCTCCTTCGCCTTCTCGAACTATCTCTTGAAGTATACCAACTGGTATGTTTACAAACCCGCTATTCCACGCTACTATACATACCGGTATATTTACTAAATTGAGGAAACGGAACGGAAGGCGGAGGGAGGCGGGCGCGATGGCGAGGATACTTTCGAGGCTTGTGGAGTTCGCGCGGGAAGTGGGTCCCGGCACCGTCGTGGGACGTGGCTATGAAGCGTTTGGACGAAATACGCGGACAAGGTACTCGCATACGCGGGCCGTTCGGGGCGATGGATGTCGCGGCCATTGGTAAGTTCGTCGTCCGTCAGCGCGGGCGGCAAGAGGATCGGCAAGAACCGGGCTATTTCGGAGATCGTATTCGTGGTGATGTGGAGTTCCGGGTTTATTGGTGCCAGGCTCGGGACATCGGAGGCGAGTACCCCGACGCTCATGGCATGGAGGTTCCTGCTGGCTGCGGGGTTGTTGATCGGGGCGGTCGTTCTGTTCCGGCGTTACAGGCCATCTCGCAGGGAGGTGGCGGTGCAGGGGGTCGTGGGTTTTCTCGCCCAGGGCGTGTATCTGAGCGGGGTTGTTGGCGCGGTTGAGTTCGGGGTCACTGCCGGGGCGGCGGCTCTCGTCGCGGCTCTGCAACCGCTTCTCGCCGCCGCTTTGGCGGGACCAGTTCTCGGGGAGCGAGTAAGGCCGCTTCAGTGGGCGGGGCTCGTCGTGGGTCTCGCCGGGGTCGCAATGGTCATCGGCAGCGAGGCAAACGGCGCGGCCGGGACGGTGAGGGGCGAGGCGCCGCCGTGGGCTTATACTTTGCCTTTCTTCGGCATGGCGGGACTCGTCGCGGCCACGCTGGTGGAACGCAAGGCGAACCTCGAGGCGGACACGGACACGCCGCTCGATGTGGCGCTTGGGATCCAATGTTCCGTCGCCACCGTCGTGTTCGCCGCGCTGGCCCTCTTCTGGGGTGGTCTCGAACCAGCGGGCGGCATGCGTTTCTGGACAGCGGTAGCGTGGTTCGTGGTCTTCTCAACCTTCGGCGGGTACGGTTTCTACTGGCTGAACCTGAAAGTGAGCGGCGTCACCAGGGTTAGCAGTCTTATCTACCTGACGCCACCGACCACGATGGTCTGGGCCTACCTGATGTTCGGTGAGAGCATCGGCCCACTCGCCATTCCGGGGCTCGTAGTCTGCCTGGCCGGCGTCTTCCTGGCGAGCCGGGGCACATGATCTTCTACGGTTGGTTTTCCAGATCCCTGTGCCGGACGAAAATGTCTATCTCGTTGCTCTCGACGCCTTCTTCTCTGAGGTGACGGGCTAGTTCCTCGACGATGACCACGGAGCGGTGGCGGC
>JACDGB010000375.1 GCA_013815485.1 Rubrobacter sp. | reverse complement strand
CCCCTTCGGAGTATTTTTGGCGCCTTTGCTGCTCGTGCCGGCCGCGTTTCATGGCTGGCTCCAGTTTCGTGACGCGGGTTGGACCCTCTCCGGGGAGCGGCTGTTCGCGCGGTCCCGGATTCTGGCGCGCATCACCACCGTCGCTCCCAGGCGGCGCCTCCAGTCCCGGAGCGTCATCAGCAGCCCCTTCCAGCGGCGGCTGCGGCTGGCGACCTTGCAGGCGCGGGTCGCGTCTGGGGGCGGCGGGGCGGAGGTACAGGTCGTGGACCTCGGCTCGGATGCCGCCAGGTCTCTCGTGGAGAGACTCGGTCCTGGCTACCACGTCGCCTGATATCTCCCGAATCGCGGACATAGCGAACCCTTCAGGGAGGACTCCGCACGAAATCCTGGTCGGCGGCATCTATAGCTTATTTCGATTCGTCCGACAACCAGATCGGATGTAAGATCTTTGAAAGGAGCTTTACATGAGAAACGGAATCGAACACGAGACGTCCGGCGCGCCGCGCTACCGTCTATGGTATCCGCTGGCAGGACTAGTTGTGGCGCTGGTGTTCCTGTTGGTAGCCTTGCAAGGCGCGGAGCCAGCGAGCGCGACCGGGGATGCAGCACCTGCGCCTCGGATAGTGGGTGGCAGTGACGTACCCAATGGCCGGTACGCTTTCGTGGCCGCTCTGCGGGATACGAGGTATGGGTCCACGGCGCACGCGCAGCAATTCTGCGGCGGAGCTTTGATCGACCATGACAGCGTGTTGACGGCAGCCCATTGCGTGACCGGAAGTTCGACCGCTCCGTTGCTCGTCACCGTCGGGCGGACGGTTCTCAGCAGCAGCCAGGGTCAGACGCGGGGCGTCTCCAGGATCTTCGTCCACCCAAACTACAGAGGAAATGCGTATGACGCCGCGGTCGTCAAACTGGCAAATCCAGTATCGGTCATTGCGCCGATCAAACTTGCCCGAGCCAGCCAGGATTCTCTGGAGGCGTCGGGACACTACGCGACGGTGGCCGGTTGGGGGAACACGATCGCGCAACCGGCGAACGGAGACGCCGGGCAGAATTATCCGGATCGGATGCGTGAAGTCCGCGTGCCACTCGTCTCCGACTTGCGCGCGAAGCAGGTTTACGGTGGGGAGTTCGTCTCAAGCCTCATGGTCGCCGCGGGTCAGACGGGGAAGGACACTTGCCAGGGAGATTCCGGCGGTCCCATGTTCGCTGCGACCGCGGGCAAGTACCGCCAGATCGGGATCACCAGCTTCGGCTACGGGTGCGGAGCAGCCGGCTACCCCGGAGTCTACACCGAGGTGAATCACTCCTCTATCAGAAACTTCATCACCAACGCGGCCAGCAAATGATCGAGTCTAATGGCAGCGATCCGTGCCCGAGTCGGTGAAGCTCTTCAAGCGGAGCACGCCCGGCGTCTTGTCGTTGCGGACCTGGCTGTTGTCAGGATGGGCGCCGAACAGGTTCAAGGCAGGCTTCCCGCCGATCCTGGCAACGAAGAAACGGATGCCGTTCCTTTCATCTCTCTTCCCGCGCAACGGCGCGATGCCGTATCTTTCGGGAGGCTACGGTTCGTTGATGATGAGGTCCGCCGGTTGCGGGAAGGTCTGCTCGACGCGGCGGACGGTGCTCTTCCCGTCGTCGTCTTCTTCGAGCATCCAGACTTCATCCACGAGGGCGGATTCTTGCACCTCGGCGACGTGGGAGATGATGAAGATTTGACCGAACGACCGCTTGAGACGCTCCAGCGCGAGGAGCACGTTGTTGCGGCGCCCCGCATCCAGGCTGCCGAAGACCTCGTCGAGGACCAGGAAGCCTAAAGTCCCGCCACCCCTGGCGGCGATGATCTTGGATAGAGCCACCCGCGCAGAAAGGCTCGCTACGTCGGCCTCGCCACCCGAGAAACGGTCTATGACGTACGAGTCCTCGAAGCGGTCGAGCAGGCGCACCCGGTAGTTGTCGTCGAACTCCATCCGGTCGTAACGACCGTCGGTGAGGTCGCGCACCAGGGCCGACGCCTCGGCCTCCAGCATGGGCCGCGCCCTGGCGGTGAGGTTCATGAAGAACACGGTGAAGAGCCCATCCATCTCATCCATCCTGGCCGCCTGGGAAGTCCGTTCGTTGGCTAGCTTCCGATCGGCCTCGAGCCGCCCCAGTTCCGCGTTCGCGCGTTCGATGCGGTGGTCGGCATCCTTCCATTCTCCCCCGAGATGCTCGCGGGCGTCCCGCAACTTGGACACCCGCTCCTCTATGGCGATGAACCTCTCCTCGGCGGCCTCGTATGCAGCCTCGTCGAAGCCGAGCGCGGCGAGTTTCTCACGATGTTCCTTCTCGCGCGCGGCGGCTTCTTCCCCGAGTTTGACTGCATTCTCCAACGCTTGCGCGATCTCCGTCCGAGTTTCCAGGCGGCTCTTCAGTTCGGTGGACCTACCCTCCGCCCGTTCCAGCCGGGTCTTCTCCCGCTTCTTCGTTTGGTGCGCTTCGGCATCGTAGGAGACGCTCGCGAGGTCCTCCAATTCCTCCACCAGCTCCGAGGCGTGCTCCGCTTTTTCGGCGTGCTCGCGGGCGAGGCTGACGATGCCGGGACGGACGTCCCGCAGGGCGCGCAGGTGATCGCACCAGTTGCGGGATTGGGAGAGGTCTTCGTGTGTCGGGGCGGCGGAGCCTTCGAGGTTGGTGGCGAGTTCTTTGTGGCGATTTCGGGCGTTTTCCAGGGCTTCGAGTCTCTCGGCGGTCCTATCTCCGGCCCGGTTGACGGATTCGCGGGCCGCGCGCCAGTGTCCGATCTTCGCTGTGACCTTTTGAAGTGTCTGCTCGGTGTCGTTGGCGGACTTGCGGAGTTTCTCTGCTTCCCCGGTCTCGCGGGCCGCCACGCGCCGGAGGGAGGTGGCCTGGCGGAGGAGGGTGCCGGAGATCTCCATTTGCTCCCCACTCTCGAAGCCCCGATGACAGGTGGGGCATTGGTCCTCGGCCCCGCTATCTATCGCCTCGCGGG
>JACDGB010000374.1 GCA_013815485.1 Rubrobacter sp. | reverse complement strand
ATCCCGCGGATACCGTCCTCCCCAGGAAACCGCACGCTAAATCGTCCGATGCATGGAGGGAGATCCGATGAAAGAGGATTGCGCGAGCAGGCGATGCTCAGGTCCCGCCAGACGATCCGAGGCAGTCTCGTGCGGCATGGACGCTCATGCTGAGTCCAAAGCACGCGGCGACTCCCACGAACAAGCGGTCACCATTTCCCTCGGCCGGTCCATAGAGCGTTATCTGGACTCCCTGGACCACGCCGAGCGCCTCCGCATCCTTGTCGGCCTGCATCGGCCCGGCGCGTTGATCCCGGAGGAGTCCATGCTCCCCGAAGACGAAGAAGGACGAATACGGGCGCTGGAAGCCGCGGGCGGGCTCGCCGCCGCTGGTCACCTGCGCCGGGTCCGCTCGCGCGAGGACGGTTCGATCTTCTGGGTGCGCCTCCCGTAGGCCGCTCCAGAGACGATCAAAGCTGGCCGATCCGCCCGCCGTCGCCCCCCAAAGGGAGCGAGCGACGACGGGCAGAGCCCCACGAAGAGGGGAGGGCGGAGATGATGTGAGATACAGGAGACAACCAGGCGGTATGTTTGGGCCGAGCAGCGATCGCTACCGGCCAAGCGTTCTCATGGGGACCTGCGACCATGACCGGTCCAACGGTCCCGGAGGAACAGAAGACGCCGTGCCGCCGAAGCACTGAGCAGATGCGGCGCGCGATAGGGGCAGAGAGGCCCCGGAAAGGAGCGAACCGAATGGTTTCGTTCAACAGAGTGGTTCTGGCCGGAAACCTCACGAGGGATCCGGAGCTCAGGTTCACGAACTCCGGAATCCCGGTGGCGAACTTTGGTCTGGCCGTAAACCGCGTCAGGTCCAAGAACGAAGAGGTCGACTTCTTCGACGTCACCTGCTGGCGCGAGCTTGGCGAGACCGTCACGAACTACAAGAAGAAAGGCGATCCCATCCTCGTCGAGGGTCGTCTGCAGTACCGCAGCTGGGAGGCCAACGACGGCTCCAAGCGGAACAAGGTCGACGTAGTGGCGGACAACGTTCAGTTCCTCGGAAGCAGCAATGGCGGCAGCGACGGCAACGGCAGTGGCGGGTCCGGTGGCGCTCGTGTCTCCGCAGGGAGTCGCGGTGGCGACGAGGGTGGATCTGGTCGTCGCGGTGGTCCCGAAGTCAGCGAGGAAGACTACGATGACATCCCATTTCGCGCCGTCAACGTAAAGCGTCTGGTTTTCTAGGACGGGGGTAATGCAGGCAACCGGGAGATGATCCGCGCAAGGGGAGGCGGGGCCAGTATCGTCTGGCTCCGTCTCCCCTTTTCGTCGCGCGGTTTCCAGGAGAGGAGGAATGTTTGTCACAGTCAGCGTGGGTGATCTTGTCCGTCGTGATATCGGTCCCGGCCCTGGCGTCGGGCGTGGCGCTGGCGAGATCGGACACGAGGCGAGGCCTCGATGGGCTCTTGCGTGCTGCTTGGTCGCGTTTCGTCGAGAGAGTCCGACTCAGATTCGCCGCGACGCTGCTCGATCTGGGCCACCACCTCATGCTCTGCAACGAGGAGCGCCGGGCGCGCGGGATCGCGAGAAAGCTCGACGGACGGCGCAGATTCCGACCCTGGCTCCGCCCACGGCTCGGCCTCGAGGCCGCCGCGATCAGAGCGGGGGCGCGGCGCGCCGACGAGGTGACGCTTGAGATCCCCGTGGGAAGCCGGGTCCAGGAGGGCAATCCAGGCCGGACCCTCGCCCTCTCCTGCGTCGTTCACCATCCCCCGCGGGATGGGCAGACGCTGGAGAATAGTTCGCAAGGCGACGACTGCACGCTGATGTGGCGGGTGACGAATCGGCCATCAGAAGGCTACCAGGGGCCCTCCGTCACGAGCGATCTCCCCTCGCTTGAGCGGGCCCTCATCGCCTATCATGCCCGTCCAATCACCCGCGGCGGGCGATTCCTCGACGAGGGCGTCCACGAGGCCGCTACGCCAGTACTCCCTGGGACCGCGAATCTAGGACAAGACACTCCGCAAGCACGAGGCTGACGACAACGGTGGTGACGAGCCCGAGCCACTCACCAGTGGACGCCTTGCCGAAGAACCCGAAGAGGAGCAACGACGGGCCCGCCGACTCCCCCGCCCGGCCTTCTACCTCTGGGAACTCTCTTGCCGACGCGCCTCCAGATCCCGGTGGCCGGCGAGGTGACATATGCTTCGCGCGCGCCGGCGCCGTGCAAGAGCCGCTTGCCCCACGCACGCGGAGTACACTGTGGCCGTGAAGATCGAGGATCTGATCCGGGCGATAGGGGAGGGCAACGTCGCGATAACTCGCCACGCGGAGATCGAACGGCGGGCCGACGATCTGGGCTACGAGGAGATCTACTTTTCGGTAGTCGAGGGAGAGATAATAGAGGAGTATCCAAAGGACCGACCCTATCCGAGCTGTCTAGTGTACGGTGATTCATTCGAAGGTGAGCCGATGCACAGCGTGTGGGCGTATAACCAGGCAAACGGCGCGGCGGTGTTTATAACGGTCTACCGCCCTGACCCGGGACGCTGGATAGACTTCAAAGAGAGGAGGCCGAGAGATGGGTAGAGAAGGGCGCGGAACCGTTCCACTGGCGGAGATGTTCGAGGCATGCCCGGTATGTGGCGGGGAACTCGAAAAGAAGGAACTCGAGGAGATCGTGCGAGGAGGGAACGACACGGCCACCTTGAGAGTCGAGGCCATGGTATGCCTGAGGTGTGGCGAGATCATCTACCATGAACGCACGGTGCGTGCCTTCGAGAGGGTCAGGGCCAGGCTCCGTCGGGGCGATACAGGGGACATGACGCTGGTGGGCAGTTCGTATGAGGCGCCGGGCGGTTGAGCGCGGAGGACCTTTAGCGACGATGGATCCCACAGACCACCTCGCCCGCAAGTTGATCAGCTCGTTTGCGTACCTCGAGGAACATCTCCTCCTGGAGCAGCTGGCGGTGCCAGAAGACCTCTCGGATCCCGATGAATCCGTCGAGTTGTGGGTTGCGAGC
>JACDGB010000373.1 GCA_013815485.1 Rubrobacter sp. | reverse complement strand
GGGTGAGGCCGATGCCGGGACCTTCGGGGGTGTCAACGACGTTCAGGACGCTGCCGTCGAGAGCCTCGCTCACGGGCTCGGCGATGTGCAGCAGGCTCTCGCCTTCGTGCTCCACTACCTGGTCGTTGTCCTGGGGCTCGCCAGCGCCGACCCCGACCACCGTCTGGCCGGATTCCTCGTCCATCACCGGGTCCAGCCGCAGGACCGTGCCTTCAGGACGCTCGACGTTCAGGAATAATTCTCTCGCTACTTCGGTTACCGAGATCATGCGTTCTCCTTCCCCATCGAAGCGTCACGGGACGCCAGCGATTGGATGGGAGCGTGCAGTGTCAGAGACTAACCTATCAACCTGGTGCCGGATTCAAACTGAAAGCCTCAACCAAAGGTTCGGGCTTGACGCTGTCACCGGACCCCGGATTCCTGCATCTGTTATTTTTGGGCTGGGAACGGGTGAAGGGAGACGAGCGATGGAAGATTCTGCTTTCGCTACCGCCTGCGAGCTTGCGGCGGCGATCCGCGAACACGAGGTTTCGGCAGTCGAGGTGCTGGAAGTTTTCCTGGACCGGTTCGAGCGTCATAATCCGTCGCTGAACGCCATCGTCACCCTGGGCGAGGAGGGTGCGATGGAGAAGGTGCGGGAGGCCGACGCCGCGTTGGAGCGAGGTGAGAGTTGGGGACCGCTCCACGGAGTGCCGATCACGCTGGAGGATTGCCACGCTACCGCGGGCATCCGGTCCACCTGGGGCGGTCATCCGTCTCTCGCGGATCACGTCCCGTTCGAAGATAGCGTCGTGGCCGCCCGTCTGAAGGCTGCTGGGGCCGTCGTGTTTGGCAAGACCAACGGACCCGAGGTCTGGGGCCCGGAGGGTGTCTTCGACCGCACGAACAATACCTGGGACCTGGAACGCACGCCCGGAGGTTCGAGCTCCGGTCCCGGCGCCGCGCTCGCCGCCGGGCTCACTCCGCTGGACATCGGTCTGGATACCCTGGGTTCGATCCAGTCCCCGGCTCACTGCTGCGGCGTCTTCGGGATGCGGCCAACCGAGCGCCGCGTCTCGCTCAAAGGCAGTTTCTTCATAGACCCGATCCCCAAATTTCACATCATGTCCGTAGCCGGCCCGATGGCGCGGAGCGTGGAAGACCTGCGCCTCGCGCTGAGACTCATCGCCGGGCCCGACCACAGGGACCCTTCCGTGCCGCCGCTGCCGTGGCGAGATGCCCCTGCGCCGACCATGTCAGACCTGCGCCTCGCCTGGTCGCCGACGTTGCCTGGCGTGCCGGTACCCGGCGAGATGCGCGTGGCTATCGAGGAGCTGGCCGGAGAACTGGGCCGACGGGGCGCTCACGTCCAGCAGTGCCTGCCCGAGCTGGATTTCGCCGAGCAGCACGATTTCGCGCAGCGGACGTTCGAGCTGATCGCCGGGACCTTCGGCGAGGCCGAGATGCCAACACCGCTCGACGACTATCTCACGGCGCTGCACCGGCGCGAGGCGTTCGTCGTGCAGTGGGACCGCTTTTTCCGCGAGTGGGACGCGCTCATCTGCCCGGTGGAACCAACCGTCGCCGAGCGGCACGACGATGAGGTGATCCTGGTGGACGGAGAGCCAGTCACGGAGGCCCAGAGGGATATCCCGAGCATGTCCTCCCCGGTATCGGGATGCCCGACGGTGGTGATCCCGCTGACCCTCAGCCACGATGGGCTACCCATCGGCGTGCAGGTGATGGGTAGCCGCTGGGACGATGAGCGGTTGCTGGCAATCGCCGAATCGTTGTCCGAGATGGCGGGCGGTTTTCGGCGGCCACCCGGATATTGAAGAACTAGGCGTATATAAAGGAAGCAGCTTGAGCAGTACGAACGAAGGGGCTACGGAATACGAGATCAAAAAGGTCGGCGACCGCTTCTACCCGATAATCATGGACCGGGAAGCCGGGTGCCACTACGAGATCAAAAACCCCATGACCGGCGGCACTTTGAGCTACACGAAGGAAGAGGCCGCGAAGAAGTACATCGAGCGCGCTCGCCAGAAGGAACGGGAAGGATAAGAGATTTCGACCCCGCGACCTACGGCGACCGGATAGGCAATGTCTACGACGACTGGTTCGGGACGCCGGAAGATGCGGAGGCCACCGCCGCGTTACTGAGCGAACTGGCCGATTCGGGACCAGCTTTGGAGCTTGGGATCGGCACGGGACGAGTCGCCATTCCTGTATCGCAAAAAGGGATCGAAGTCCACGGGATAGATGCCCACGGGATAGATGCCTCCGGGGCGATGGTGAAGAGGCTGCGGGAGAAACCCGGAGGGACATTCCAGTGACGGTTGGGGATTTCGCTGGCGTGGACGTGGATGGACGGTTCTCGCTTGTGTACGTGGTCTTCAACACGTTCTTCGTGCTGACTTCTCAGGAGGATCAAGTCTGCCGTTTCGAGAGCGTCGCTGGCCGTCTCGAAGAGGGCGGCGCGTTCGTGGTCGAGGCGTTCGTGTCGGACTTCGCGCGGCTCCTCGCTGGACAGGTCACCCGGACCAAGCGGGTCGAGGTTGACAGGGTCTTCCTGGAGACGACCCGCTACGACACCGTGGCCCAGCGCGCCTACTCGCACAACATCGTGATGAGCCAGAGCGGCGCGAAGTTGTATCCGGTGGGGATCCGTTACGCCTGGCCGCCGGAGCTGGACCTGATGGCCCGTCTGGCCGGGCTCCGGCTGCGCGAACGCTGGGGCGGATGGAATCGCGAGCCCTTCACGGCGGAGAGCACGGGCCACGTTTCCGTCTACGAGCGCGGCTAGGCTGACTTCTCCACTTCGGTCTCATCCAGCAAGTTGATGCGGAGGCCCGATTCTTCGACTTCGACGACGAGGTCGGTGAAGGACCATTCGCCGATGGATTTCTCGGCCACGCCGTAGACGGTCGCTGAACCTTTGGGGCCGGAGATAGGGATGGAGATCTCCGCGTACCCGGAAGGACCGCTTATCTGGAAGCTGCCGCCGGGGAAGAGGCCGTCCTC
>JACDGB010000064.1 GCA_013815485.1 Rubrobacter sp. | reverse complement strand
ATCCAGGCCCACGGTGGCGCCGGCGTCTCGGATGACTTCCCGCTCGCCTATTTCTGGGCCTCGGCACGAACTTTACGCCTCGCCGACGGACCCGACGAGGTCCACCGCGTCTCGGTAGCGAAGCTGGAGCTGAAGAAAGAGAAATGTCCTCGAACCGCCAGCACGTAAAGAGCCAGGCGGAGTCCGGCGTGTAGAAATCTGGCATGCAAGAAGCCCGCTATCGGGACAGAGAGACGGTTACGAAGACCTGATGTCGCAGTCTCCTGGTTAGCGGTATACTGACGATGGTTTTCTGGCGCGGGCCTGACTAGGGAAGTCCGAACACCGAGTGGAACGCCCGGTTTGAGAGAGGTAGGGAGAGTGTCGTGCTCGGGGAAACCCAAGTATCGCAAGCCCGGTAGCTTCGGTCTCTGGTTGCCGCTCGGAGCCAGTGTGATGCATGTTACCCGCTCCGGCCGGGAATACTGCTTCGGACGCTCTCCGAAACGTTTCGCCAGTTCAGATCACGGCTGTCGTCAGGCGAGACGGTGATGGGCTGGCGGCACACCCCGTCATCTTATCTTCTGCTCCTGGCAGCCGTGGTGGCGGGCGCGCTCGCTTTCCATGCCTGGCGGCGGCGTCACGACGCGCCCGGCGCGAAGTCTTTGGCGGCGTTCTTGATAGCCGTGTGTTGGTGGGAGGCAGGGTATGCGTTAGAGTTCGGCGCCGGCGACTTGCAGGCGGAAGATCTTCTGGGCCAAAGCCGAGTATCTGGGCATCGTCCTGGTTCCGCTCTTCTGGCTGGTGTTCGCACTCCGGTACACTGGCAGGGAGAGGTGGTTGACGTATCGCAACTTCACCCTACTGGGCGCACCGTTGCTCGTTACTTTGGCACTCGTCTTCACCAACGAGGCGCACAACCTGATATGGACCCGCACGGCGCTAGGCTCTCATGATGAATTTTCGCTGCTGGAAGTAGATTATGGCGCATGGTTCTGGGTTCATTGGATTTACTCTCTCCTGCTCGTCTTGCTCGGAACCGTCCTGCTGGTCTCGTCACTGCCCCGCTCGTTGCGCCTGTACCAAAAGCAGAGTTGGGCTCTGTTGATCGCCGCTTCGATGCCCTGGCTGGGCAATGTGATCTACGTGCTGGGGCTGGGTCCGGTACCCAACCTGGACCTCACGTCCTTCGCTTTTCTGTTGAGCGGGGTGGCTATGTCGCTGGGCTTCTCTCGCTTCGGCCTCTTGAACCTTATCCCGGTGGCGCGCAACAAGGTAGTCGAGGGTATGCGCGACGGCGTGATCGTGCTGGATCCTCACCACCGCATCGTAGACCTCAACCCGGCCGCCTCCCGGATCCTGAGTCTTTCCACCGCGGAGGGCACGGGGTCGAACATCGTCCAGTTGGTTCCCGGTGGGATTCCCCTGCCCGGAGCGAACCACTCCGCCGGGGAACCTACGGTGAGATCGAGGTCGGTGAGGGACCGTCGCGCCGCTACTACGACCTGAGATACTCACCCCTGGGGAATCAAGAGGAGCGGCGCAAGGGTCATCTACTGACGCTGCGCGACGTTACCGAACGAAAGCAAACGGAAGAGAGGATCAGGGAGCTCAACGAGGGCCTCGAAAGGCAGGTCGCGCGGCGTACCGAACAACTGGAAGCCGCCGTCGCCGAGTTGCGCGAGAGCGAGGAGCGTTTCCGCTCTCTCGTGCGGCACGCCTCGGACATCATCACGGTGCTGGAGGCGGACGGCACCATACGCTTCGAGAGCCCGGCGGTGGAAAAGACCCTCGGCTATGACTCCGAAGAGATGGTCGGAAAGAACATCTTCGACTACATCCACCCGGATGACAGGGAGGAGGCGTTCGGAGTGTTCTCTCTTATCATGGACGGCCCGGAGGAGCTCCCCCCATTGCAGTGCAGGTTCCGGCACGCGGACGGCTACTGGAAGTACCTGGAAGCCGTTGGCAGCAACCAGCTAGAAAATCCGAGCGTCGCGGGGATAGTCTGCAACTGCCGCGACATCACCGAGCGCAAGGTTCTCGAAGAGCAGATCGAGCACCGCGCGTTCCACGACTCCTTGACCAACCTGCCAAACCGGACCCTGTTCCTGGATCGTCTGAGTCATGCCCTGACGCGCGTCGAGCGGCGCCCGAAGCCTATCGCGGTGCTGTTCCTGGATCTAGACAACTTCAAGGTCGTGAACGACTCTCTAGGCCATGAAGCAGGAGATCAGCTACTGATCGAGCTCGCCCGGCGTCTGCAAGAGTGCCTGCGCCCAGAAGACACCGCCGCGCGCTTCGGAGGAGACGAATTCGCCGTCCTGCTCGATGACCTCACGTATATGAGCGACGTGACAAAGGTGGTGGATAGGATCGTCGAGAGCCTGGAAGCTCCTTTCTTCCTCGATGAGACGAGCCGCGAGGTGTTCGTCACAGCCAGTATAGGCGTTGCGGGACGCCTCGCCGAGGAAGGACCGAAAGACCTCCTGCGGGCGGCGGACCTGGCGATGTATGAGGCCAAAGGTTCCGGCAAGGCGCGCTATGCGGTCTTCGATCCGATCCTCGAGCGTCAAGTCCACGAGCGCCTGGAGCTGGAGAGCGACCTACAGCGGGCTCTCGCTCGTGGAGAGATCAAAGTCTACTACCAACCCCAAGCGCGCCTCGACACCGAAGAGATCGTCGGCGTGGAGGCTCTCGCACGCTGGGAAAACCCCGAACGCGGCATGATACTCCCGGAGAAGTTCATCCCTCTGGCCGAAGAGACCGGGCTCATCATTCCTCTCGGACGATATGTTCTGGAAGAAGCCTGCCGGCAGCTCAAAGTCTGGCACGAACGACATCCCAGAAACCCGCCCCTCACCATGAGCGTGAACCTCTCCACCCGCCAGTTCCGGGACCCCACTTTGACCGGGGAAGTCCTGAACACCCTGAAGGAGACAAACCTGGCCCCGGAGACCCTGGTACTGGAGATCACCGAGAGCGCGGCCGTGGAGGACGCCAAGTCGGCTATCTCCATGCTTGAAACCATAAGAGAACTGGGCGTCAAGATAGCCATAGACGACTTCGGCAAGGGCTACTCCTCGCTCTCTTACTTGAGACGTCTTCCCGTGGACTCCGTCAAGATCGACCGATCAATGATCGAGAGGATAGAAACGGATGCCGGCGACTGGGCGATTGTCTCGTCGTCCATCATGCTCGCGCACACGCTGAAACTCGAAGCGGTTGCCGAGGGCGTGGAGAGCCCCGGGCAGGCTCGAGAGCTACGTACCTTGCGGTGCGATACCGGCCAGGGATACTACTGGTGGAAGCCTGGTCCCGCCGAGACCATAGCGGCGCTACTAACCTCCCAGGACGAGGGATCCCGGTCGTCCGGACAGCCAGCGGGCTCCGGTAAGATCTGAAGGATATAAAAGCGATCCGCCCCCACAATGGTCGCATGGAGGGCAAGATCGCGGACGAGCGAGGCACCGAGGCACGGTGGTCACCTTCGGGTAGAGGTGCGAGGAGTGTGTCTACGTCTTCGACCGGGACGCAACGGCCATCATCCCACCAGGGTATGCTCGAACGTCGGCGCTCCCTCTAACGAGACCCCTCAAACGGTTGGACCGGCGGCGCGGCGGTAGGAACCGGCGGTGTGGCCGGTGGTCTTCTTGAACGATTTGGAGAAGTGATGCACGTCGGCGAAGCCGCACTGAGAGGAGATCTCGCGCAGGCTCAGGCTCGTGTGTTGCAGGAGATCCTGGGCGCGCTGGACCCTGAGGTGAAGCAAGAACTGATGCGGCGGGCGACCGAAGCGGCTGCGGAACACGGACGAGAAGCGCGACGCCGAGAGGCCCGCCCGGCGAGCCAGGTCTTTGACGGAGAGCGGCTCCGAGAGATGCAGGGACATGAAAGAGGTGATCCAATTCAAAAACTCCGGCCCATCGGAGGACTCGACACTCCCGCGCGAGTGCGCCTGGAGCAGCGACAGGACCAACCCGGTGGCGAGGTACTGGGACTCGATCTGGCCGAGAAAGTCCCGCCGCTGCCACACGCCGATGGTCTTGAGCATCGTGTCCCGGAACTCCGCCCGGTGCAGCGGGGAGAACTTCGTGGGTACGTGGACGCCCGCAGCGTCTTCCAGGCGAGGCTGCAAAAGCGCCTCGTGCCCGGAGATGTCCACCCGCCCGGAACGCGCCACGAAGCTCCGCTCCCGTGCGGGGTTGTAGAAGATATCCAGGTGGATGTACGGGCTGATCGTGTGCGTCGGCCCCTCCAGACTATGCAACTCCCCCGGCTGCACGAGACAGAAATCTCCCGCGCCGCACCGGTGCTCGCGGCCCTCCACCCGCGCCACCACTTCCCCCTCCTGCACGTACATCAGCATGTAGTCCAGCAGCCGGCGCGGCGCCGTGTACCACGCAGTCCTAACCGGGAAGCTCGCGTCCCGCACGTAGGGAACTATGGATTCTCGCAACGCCACCCACCCTACCCGACAGCCGTTTTTGACAAAGATTCGATACACAAAAGCAATGATATGTACAACGGGAAAGTGTAGCATCCCGGGTAAGAACTGTTCGTGGGGAAAGTTCTTGGTCGGGATCTGCGCGGCTTACGGACAAGCGCGGGAGTAGAAAAGAACAAACGGGGAAACGGTATCGTCCATTCGTGGAAGCGCGAGGCTTCCGCGCCGGGACCGGAAGGTAACTCGGGTCCGGGGCGAGAAACGGAGGAGAGATGGGCAATAGAAGGATCACGCGCCGGCAGTTCATCCAGCGCAGCGGCGCGGCTGCGCTCGGGGCGAGCTTCGCGGGCACCCTGCTCGCCGGGTGCGGCGGAGGTAGCGAGGGCGGTAGCGGCCAGGTCGCCTACTGGAGCAACCTCGAAGGCTCGGGTCCCCAGGACTACTTCGGCAAGAACATAGAGACGCCTTTCGAGAAGTCCAACAAGGGCACGCAACTCAAGGTAACCTTCCAGCCGCCGGACGAGATGGACCGTCTCCTCCGCACGGCGCTACAGGGTGGCGAAGGGCCTGACATCGTGATGACGCCGGGTCCCGCCTACGCCCAGGAGTACATAGACGCCAATCTCTTCGCGGAGCTGGACGACTACGCCGGACAGTACGGCTGGGACGACAAGCTGCTTGGATGGGCCTTGGATCTCGGCCGCGTGGGCGGCAGCCTCTCCGCCATCCCATACCAGCTCCAGACCATGCTGCTCTACTACAACAAGAGCCTCTTCGGGGAGATGGGCATGAAGCCGCCCAAGAACCGGGACGAGCTGGAGGCGATGGCCGAGGAACTGAGCGGGCAGGGCATCACGCCGTTCGCCGCCGGTATAGGGGACGACCCCGCGTCGATAGAGTGGTACCCGACCGTGTTCTGGAACCACTACTCGGGGCCGGACGCACTCTATCAGGCGCTCACCGGCGAGACGAAGTTCGCGGACCCAATCTTCGTGGAGGCCATAGAGCTCTTCAAGACCTACGTCGATAACGGCTGGTTCGGCGGTAGTCAAGAGCGGTTCTTCTCCAACGGCTTCGACACCCTGCACGCCGACTTCGGCGAAGGCAAGGCCGCAATGAACGTCGAGGGCTCGTGGTTCATGGCGAGCGCTGTGGACTTCTTCGGGCAGGCGGCGGGCAACGAGAACGACTGGGACTGGACACCGCTGCCCCCGTTGCGAGAAGGAGTGCCCCCGGAGTTGTACGAGCTCGGCATCGGGTCAACCCTCTCCGTCAACCAGAGTGCCCAGAACCCGGAGGGAGCCGCCGCGTTCGTGGACTATCTCGTCGCCGACAAGGCGCGGGTCACCGAGTGGATGGCCGCCGTGCCTTCCGCGTTCAACGCGCCGCTCCCGTTCCAGGAGGGGGACTTCCCCTCCAGCATGGATCCCCGCGTGGAGCGGCAGCTCGTCTCTTTGAGCCAGGCCACGAGCGAGGGCAACTTCGGGTACACGAACTGGTCCTTCTTCCCGGCCAAGTCCACCGTATACATCCAGGAGGAGATGCAGAAAGTCCTCACCAGCGACATCACGGCCGCCGAGTACTGCTCGGGGCTCGACGAGGTCTTCAAGGAGGACCGCAAGGAGGGGCTGGTGCCCAAGATCATCAAGCCTGGCAGCGCCTGATGGAAGCCAACCATACGGCGGCGGTCCCGAAACGGGCTCCTGGTAGCCTGCGGAGACGGCGGCGGATGCTGGCGTGGGTGTTCATGCTCCCGCTCCTGGTCGTGAACGTGCTCGTGATCCTGGGTCCCTCAGTGGCGACCATCTATTACTCGTTCACCGATTGGTCGGGGCTGGGGCCAGCGGAATTCGTCGGCCTGGAGAACTACCGCGAGATCCTCTCTGACGGGGATTTCTACCTCGCCATGTGGCACAACATCCTGTGGACTCTCATCTTCCTGACCGTTCCGATCTCGATGGGTCTCCTGGGAGCTTTCCTGCTCTCGCAGATAAACCGCTTCCAGATTTTCTTCCGGATCGTCTACTTCATCCCCTACGTCGTGGCGAGCGTGGTGAACGCGGCGCTCTGGCAGAATATCCTGGACCCTGACCGGGGCATCGGTTCGACTCTGGCCTCGATCGGCATCCCGTTCCTCGATGGGGTCTCTTTCTTCGGGAGCGAGCGGCTCGCGCTGCCGGCGGTGGCCTTCGTCAACAACTGGGCGTGGTGGGGCTTCGTCGTGTTGCTGTTCCTCACGGCGTTGCAGTCGGTGGACGCGCAACTCTACGACGCCGCTAAAGTGGACGGGGCGGGACGCTGGCAACAATTCATCAACGTCACGATCCCCGGCATAAGGCCCACGCTCGTCTTCGTGGTGTTGCTGACGATCATCAACTCGCTGCTGGTCTTCGACTACGTGTACATCATCACCCGGGGCGGGCCGGCGGGTGCTAGCGAGGTCGTAGGCACCCTGATGTACAAGGAGGCTTTCGAGCGTTTCGAGGCCGGGTACGCGGCGGCGATGGGATTGGGATTGAGCTTCGTGAGCGGACTGATCGTGCTGGTGTTCATCTTCCTTCGCAGGAGGGGGTGGGAGATATGAGTTCCGCCACGGGTTCTGCCGGAGCCGGGCGCGGTTCACACCGCGAGCCGTCGAAGATCCCGTACTACGTGGTCCTCACCGCCCTGGCGCTCTTCGCGCTCGGGCCGCTCGTGATCCTCCTGTTCAACGCCCTGAAGACGAACGCCGAGATCGGGCAGAACCCGCTGGGACCACCGCTTTCACCTGTGTTCGAGAATTTCTCGAACGCCTGGACGCAGGGCGACTTCGCCACGACCATGGTGAACAGCGCCATCCTAACCGTGGGGACCGTGGTGGGCGTGTGCGTCATCGCGGGGACGGCGGCCTACGCCCTGGACCGCCTGGACCTGCCGGGCACGGACGCTGTCCTGCTGTACCTGTTCGTGGCGAGCGCGGTGCCGTTCCAGCTTTTTCTGGTCCCGCTCTTCTTCCTGTGGAGCGCCCTGAACCTCACGAACACGCTCTTCGGGCTCGTCGTGATCTACTGGGCCATCTTCTCGCCGTTCGCAACGCTCTTGTTGCGCTCATACCTGGTCGCCCTGCCGCGCGACTTCGAGGAGGCAGCCCGCATAGACGGCGCCAGCGAACTCCAAACGCTTCTGCGAGTGGTGCTGCCTTTGAGCTGGCCTGGCTTTCTGACGGTCGCGCTCGTCTCGGGACTGGCAGCCTGGAACGAGTTCTTCTTCGCCATCACCTTCATCCAGGACGACAGCCTCAAGCCGGTGACGACCAGCTTCCTGGCCTTCCAGAGTGACTTCAGCACGGACTGGGGCCTGACGAGCGCGGCCGGCTTCATCATCATCCTACCTATTATCGTGCTCTTCCTGTTCCTCCAGCGCCGTTTCATCAGCGGTTTGACTGCCGGAGGACTCAAGGGATGAAGGCCGGAGGCTTCACGATTCGTGCGGCTGAAGGTTTCGATGAGGCGTGGTGAACCTGAACCCGGATCGGAGGGCGCATGGGATCCGGACCCAGATTCAGCCGTAGGAGGAAAATGGAGCATTTCCGGTACTCGTACAACCTGATCGGCTTCGGTGGCGAGAGCGTCTCCGAGTCCATCGAACGTCTGGCC
>JACDGB010000372.1 GCA_013815485.1 Rubrobacter sp. | reverse complement strand
ACCACGTAGTTGGAGACGAACGCCAAGACCAGGTACAGTGGCACGGGCACGACGAGCAACTCCATCAACTCGGAGACATTGGGCTCGTAGAGTTGGGGACTCGCGCCCGCGAGAACCGCTCCCACCATGCCGAGCGCCGCCACCCGCGCCGAGAAGTACAACCCATAGAAAACCGACACGAGGACGAAGAGCAGATACGCGAAGCTGTCCCAGCCGCCGGAGTAGTAGACGCACAGCCCCAGAAACACCGACCCAGCCGTGGGCATCACGGCAAAGGCGTTGCGTCCGATCCGCTCCCAGGGAATGGCCAGAGACCCCAGCGCGAAAAGCCCGGCGACGATTGCGACGGCGTTGAGCCCCGCCCGATTCAGCTCTGCGTAATCCTCGTCACTGGAGAGGGGTGTGTTCGCTACAGCCAACACTACGAAGATGCCTACCGCATAGAAAAGCAGGGCTATGAGACGCAATCGCGCGTCGAGGCTTGCGAGGCTCTGCCCCGCTCTCGATGCGCCGATTCTGCTAAGAGGTGCCATATGGTGATTCTATCGGCGGTGATCCCCGGAGGCTTTAACCTCTGGCCCGGTTGGATGGAGGTTCCCGAGGGTATACAAAGTTTTTACAAGGAGCATATCCCGATCCGTAGGGCGAGAAGACCATTCAGAGGAGGAAAGCGTGGCTATATCCAGCATAAACCCGGCGACGGGGGAGGAAATCCAGACCTTCGGCGCTCTGACGGAGGGGCAGATCGAGGAGAAGCTCCAGCGCGCCGCCGAGACCTTCCGGGAATATCGTGAGACCTCCTTCGAAGAGCGGGCGCGGATGCTGAGCCGGGCGGCGGAGATCCTGGACGCAGAGGCCGAAGAGTTCGGGCGTCTGATGACGAGCGAGATGGGCAAGACCCTCGCCTCAGCGACCGCCGAGGCCCAGAAGTGCGCCCGCGGCTGCCGCTACTACGTCGAGAACGCGGAGCGTTTCCTGGCCGACGAGAAGATAGACATCGAAGGCGCGGAGGCGTATATTCGGTATCAGCCGCTGGGTCCGGTGTTGGCGATCATGCCGTGGAACTTCCCGTTCTGGCAGGTCTTCCGGCACGTCGCCCCGGCCCTGATGTCAGGGAACGTGGTCCTCCTCAAGCACGCCTCGAACGTGCCGCAATGCGCGCTGGCGATAGAGGACATAGCGCGCCGGGCCGGTTTCCCTGAGGGCGCGGTGCAGACGCTCCTCATAGGCTCTTCTCAGGTGCAGGCCGTGATAGACGACCCGCGCGTGCGGGCGGCGACGCTCACCGGCAGCGAGGGCGCGGGCCGTCAGGTCGGTAGCGAGGCCGGGGAGAACATCAAGAAGAGCGTGCTTGAACTCGGTGGGAGCGACCCGTTCATCGTGATGCCATCCGCTGACCTGGACGCCGCCCTCTCCGCGGCCGTCACCTCGCGCACTTTGAACAACGGCCAGTCGTGCATCAACGCAAAGAGGTTCATCCTCCACGAGGAGATAGCCGAAGACTTCGAGCGCCGCTACGTGGACGCCATGTCAGCGCTGAAGATAGGCGACCCGATGGACGAGGACACGGACATGGGGCCGCTCGCCACGGCGGACATCCTTGAGGAGGTGGACGGCCAGGTCAGGAAGAGCGTCGAGGCCGGGGCCCGCGTTCTCACCGGCGGCAAGCCGCTGGATGGACCAGGCAACTTCTATCCGCCGACGGTATTGACGGACATCCCCGAAGGCTCGCCGGCGCATCGGGAAGAAATATTCGGCCCCGTCGCCTCGATGTTCCGGGCGCGGGACATTGACGACGCCATCCGCATCGCCAACGACTCGGAGTTCGGGCTCGGTTCCAGCGCCTGGACGGGCGATGAGGCGGAGCAGCGGCGTTTCGTCGAGGAGATAGAGGCCGGCATGGTCTACATAAACCGGATGACTGAGTCCACCCCGGAGGCGCCCTTCGGGGGCGTCAAGAACTCAGGCTACGGTCGCGAGCTCTCTCACTTCGGCATCCACGAGTTCGTCAGCGTGAAGACGGTCTGGATCGACCACTCCAAAGAAGCCGCCGCGGGCGTCGAGTAGCCGGAGGTGGAGCCCCGCTCGCGCCGCGTGAAACCTCTTGCTGACACACAGCGTCCGGCGGGATAATCTGATGAGACGATGAACGGAACATTTCACAGCAGGCTTTTGGGGGAGGCGTGATCCTCCTCCGCCTCCTCGGCATCGGGGCGGTCTACGGGCTCGCCTTCGCCATAGTGAAGTCGCTCTTCCCGAGTCCGCTCATCTTGCTCATGTTGGATGGGGGGGACAGGACCGTGATCGCCATGTTCTACATGGGCGTCGGGCTGGTGGCTGGTCTTGTCTCCGGCCCCATCTTCGGCGGCATCCTTCTGTCGAGGAGACGCGCTGGCGAAACCTCCGGCGGAACCCGGCTCGCCCTCAGCCTCGGCCTCGCGCTCTTGATGGGCGCGGTCGCAGGCGTCCTGACTCTCGCCGCCTACTACGCGGGCCTGGTCCCCTCGGAGGACACCCTCGACCCGCTCGCGCTCATACGGGCCTCCAACTTCCCCACCGGAACCCCGCTCCTCATCGCCTGGACTATCGCCCGGGATCTCCTGCCCGCTGGCCTCACCGGACTCTTCCTCTCGCCGGTGGGCGGCGGCCCTCTGCTCCGCCTCTACGAAGCCGGACGGCCACTCGTTCAGAAAACATACGACGAGGATTTTTAGGCGAAGCCGAAACGCTGACTAGCTTCAAATAATGCTGACTAGAGCGGAGATCTTGCACTCCGCCAGGGCGTAATCCGCGCTTTCCCGGACGGGACTGACCCTGTACTCCAGGCAGTTGGCCCGGCAGTCGATCTTGCCGCATGGGACCTCTATCGTGCCGAGATCCTCGACGATTCGCACCACGGGGTCGAGGTTGTTGCCCGGCATGGCGTCCATCCGCCTGACGTATTCGCCTTCCTCGAAATGATACCGTCCGTAGCGAAACATCGTCATGCGTAAATTGTACACTGGT
>JACDGB010000371.1 GCA_013815485.1 Rubrobacter sp. | reverse complement strand
CGATGATCCAGATTACGCGCTCTCCGTGCTGCGAGCGGCGACCGAGTCCGGCGCCACGACGCTCGTCCTCTGCGACACGAACGGCGGCACGCTCCCGACGGAACTGAAGGCAATAGTGAGCCGTACCGCGCGCGAGTTCTCAGATGTCGAAATCGGCATCCACACCCACAACGACGCCGGTTGCGGGGTGGCAAACGCGCTGGCGGCGGTGGAGGCTGGGGCGACGCACGTACAGGGGACGATCAACGGCGTCGGGGAGCGGTGCGGAAACTGCGACCTGGTGACGACCATCGCCAATCTGCAACTCAAGATGGGCCTCAAGGTAGTGGAGGACGAGCGGTTGCGGCGGCTATCCGAAGCCTCGAACTACGTCGCCGAGTTGATGAACCTCACGCCAGACGGACACCGGCCATACGTCGGGAGGAGCGCGTTTGCCCACAAAGGCGGGCTGCATGTTGACGGCATCTCCAAAGACCCGGCTACCTACGAACACGTCTCCCCCGAGGCCGTCGGCAACATCAGGCGCATGCCGGTCGGGGAGCTATCCGGGAAGAACACCATCCGCACGAAGGCCGAGGAGTTGGGGCTCGACGCGGGTGATGTGAACGCCGTCCTCTCGGCCATGAAGCAGAAAGAGCACGAAGGGTATCATTACGAGGCTGCCGATGCCTCCTTCGCGTTGCTCATAGGGCGCACGACCGGGGAGGAGCGGTCGCTCTTCGAGCTGGAGAGCTTCCGCGTCATCTCCGAGAAGCGGGCGGACAGGGAGACAACGGTCGAGGCGACCATCAAGCTCTCCGTGAAGGGGGAGCGCGTGATCTCCACCGCCGAAGGCAACGGTCCCGTCAACGCCCTGGACAACGCCCTGCGGGAAGCCATCGAGCCGCACTACCCTGAACTAAAAACCATCCACCTCGCCAACTACAAGGTCCGCATCCTCGACGAACATCGCGCGACGGCCGCCACCACCCGCGTCCTCATAGATTCATCGGATGGAAAGAAGATGTGGGGAGCGGTCGGAGTCTCCGAGAACATCATCGAGGCGAGTTGGCAGGCGCTCGTGGACGGGTTGGAGTATGGAGTGAGCGGAGTGAAGAAGGAGTAGAAAAAGAGCTAGCTACTTCTCTTTTCGCTCGGATTCCAGGCGGGTGGCTTCTTCGTAGATCTCCTCGACGGTCATGCCTTCGAAGATTTTGTCTTTGATCTTCATGTAGTCGTCCCTGAAACTTTCGAGTTGCAGCCCGATAAACCGGGTAGTCGAGGCGAACTATTTCCTCGTCGGTCAGTTTGCGAGTTTGCATTATGTGAGGTCCTCCTCGAGCAACTCCGGGGGCGAGGTGCGGCACGTCTCCCAATTCGGTCGCTGCGCCGTAGCGGGGCTAGGAATCCTCGAACTTTCCGCTTTGCATGAGTTGTTCGAGGCGGGAGATCTGACCCCGGCTGCCGAGGACGATGAGGGTGTCGCCGGCGTGCAGCCGGTCGTCGGCGGAGGGCGTGGTGTCGAAAGCGCCGTCGCGGGTGCGGAACGCGAGGACCATGGCGCCGGTTCGCTCGCCGATCCTTAGCTCTCCGATGGTGTGTCCGGCGATGGCCGGTTGCTTGGGTACAACAAACTCCTCGAGGCGGAACTCGATGCCTTTCTCTCCCCGCGTCACCACGTCGAGGAAGTCTACGACGAGCGGCTGGGTGGCGAGCGAGGCCAGCCTCCGACCGCCGACAGCGTAGGGCGAGAGGGTGCGGTCGGCGCCGGCGATCTCCAGCTTGGACGCCGACTCGTCTGAGGAGGCGCGGGCGACGATGTGCAGTTCCGGGTTGAGCTTGCGGGCCGAGAGCACGACGAATACGTTGTCCGCGTCGGAGTCCACGGCGGCCACCAGCCCCTTCGCTCGCAGGATGCCGGCCTCCTCGAGCAAAGCATCGTCGGAAGCCTCTCCGTAGAGCGCCAGACGGCCCTCGTTCAGGCATTCCTCGACGACCCGGAGGTCCTGATCCACGACAACGAAGGGCACGTCGTCGTGGTCGAACTCCGTAGCGACCTGCCGCCCGACCCGGCCGTATCCACAGAGGACGTAGTGTCCGCTCAATTTGGCTATCTCGGATCTCATGCGCCGGCTCCTGAAGTAGTCTCTCACCGTGCCCTCGACCGCCAGCGCCACGAGCGAGGTCGTGGCGTAGCCGAGGACCGCGACGCCGCTGATTATAAGGATGATGGTCCACAGCCGCCCGGCGACGCTCTCGTCGAGATCCCGAACCTCCTCGAAGCCGATGGTCCCGACGGTGATGACGGTCATGTACAAAGCGTCCAGAAAGGACCAGCCGAGCGACAGATACCCCATCGTCCCGACGACGATGATTCCAGACAACATCAGGATGGCGAGCCGGATGCGCCGTCCAGCCTCCCCCTCCGGCCCGAACACAGCCTCCAGAGCAGTCCATCCTCCCGGTCTCCTCCCATATGACATGCGCGGGATTATACCGGGCGCCTCACTCAGACCGGCGGGGACCACGCTCTCCGGGGGAGGCTCTCGCCAGGAGCACGAGCCCGAGGACCGCCGCGAGCACGGACGCGGACAGGATGCCCAGCTTGGCGCTCTCCAGCATCTCGCCACCGTCGAAGGCCAGCCCGCCCACGAACAGGGACATGGTGAACCCGATCCCCGCGAGCAGGCCCGCCCCAGCCATCGACCGCCAGCCCACCCCTTGCGGCAAGGAGGCCCAGCCAAGACGGATTGCGAGCCACGAGAAGAGGAGAACCCCCACGGGCTTGCCCACGAGCAAGCCCAGGAAGACGCCCGCCGTGATTGGGTTGAGCACCCCGCCTCCGCCGCCCAAAGAGACGCCCGCGTTGAAGAGCGCGAAGATCGGCAAGACCAGGAACGCCACCCACGGGTGGAGCAAGTGCTCGAGCCGGTGCAGGGGGCTCTGGGCGTCCTCCAGCACCCGCTCCAGGTTCGCTACCTTCACCTCGGCCTCCTCAAACCTCTCCTCTTCGAGGCCGGACTTCAGCT
>JACDGB010000063.1 GCA_013815485.1 Rubrobacter sp. | reverse complement strand
CTTCCGTCCGCTGACGGTGCAGGAGATGCGGCGGGCCTTCGAGGATGCGCGCGACGATCTGGAGGTAGGCGTGATCATCCTGACCGGAGAAGGCCCGGACGCTTTCTGCTCCGGCGGAGATCAGAAGGTGCGCGGCGACGCAGGATACCTCGCCGACCCTGACGACCCGCAACGTACTCCTGGTGGCGCGTCAGTCGGACGCTTCGACGTGACCGACCTGCACGTCCAGATGCGCCGCTGTCCCAAGCCCATAATCGCGGCCGTCGCCGGTTACGCCGTCGGCGGGGGACACGTCCTGCATGTGGTGTGCGACCTTACGATAGCCGCAGACAACGCGAAGTTCGGGCAGGTCGGCCCGAAGGTCGGGAGCTTCGACGGCGGCTTCGGCGCCTCCGTCCTCACCCAACTCATCGGGCCGAAACGGGCGAAAGAGATGTGGTTCCTCTGCCGCATGTACTCCGCCAACGAGGCGTTCGAGATGGGACTCGTCAACAAAGTCGTGCCGCTCGCGGATCTGGAGGAAGAGACGGTTTCGTGGTGCAGGGAGATGATGGAACGCTCCCCGTTTGCGCTGCGGATGTTGAAGGCGAGCTTCCACGCGCACGAGGACGGTTTCGCCGGCATCCAGCAACTCGCCCACGACGCGAACCTCCTCTTCTACGGCAGCGAAGAGGCCCAGGAAGGACGCGACGCCTACAAGGAGAAGCGTCCGCCAGACTTCTCGAAGTTCCCCCGCCGCCCCTGAAACGGTGAAGCTCTCCGGCTTCGGACTCTACCGCTATGACCTGCCCTTCACCGAACCTCTGGACTCGAAAAGCGCGACGCTCCGCAACCGCCAGGGGCTGCTTTTGCGGCTCACCGGCGACGATGGTTCGGAGGGGTGGGGAGAGGCCGCCCCGCTGCCTGGCTTCTCCCGCGAGACTCTGGACGAAGCGGCGAGCCAGTTGCGGGAGCTGGGAACGTCCCTCGTGGGCCGCGAGATCTCCCTGGACTGGATGGACCCGGATGCGAAACCAGGCCGAGCTCCTGATCTTGCGGGGTTGGCCCCTTCCGCGCGGTTCGGTGTCGAGCTTGCAATCTGGAATTTGCTCTCGGCGGCGAGCGGCAATACGATACTGTGCCGACCGGTCGAGACGGTGTGGCTGAATGGGTTGCTCTCTGGCTCCGCGAAAGAAGTCCTTGCGGAAGCGCGCCGGATGACGGACGCTGGATACTGCGCCGTCAAGCTCAAGGTCGGGCAGCGAACTGTGAAGGAGGATTCGGGACTGATTCATGCCGTGAGCGGGATATTAGGCGATGGTGTCTCGCTGCGCCTCGACGCGAACCGGGCGTGGAACTTCGACGAAGCAAGGGAGTTTGCCCGATCCACTGCGGACCTGAGCTACGAGTATATCGAGGAGCCGCTGGCGGACGCGGCATTATTGCCCCGCTTCGTGAGCGAGACCGGCGCGCCGGTAGCCCTCGACGAATCGCTGGTGGATATGGCCCCGGAGGATCTTTCCAACCACGGTTATGCGCGGGCCGTGGTGCTCAAGCCGACTTTGCTCGGCGGTATTTCATATACGTTGCGGATCGCCGAGCAAGCCCGGAGGTTCGGGATCCCGGCGGTCATAAGTTCCGCCTACGAGTCGGGGATGGGGACGCTGGGTTTGATCTCACTCGCTGCCACTACCGGGGAAGCTCCCGCCGGACTGGATACCTACCGGCGGCTGGCTGGGGATGTCTTTGATCCACCGCTCAATCTAAGCCTTCCCTGCATCGACGTTCGCGCCACGCTCGACACTCCGCGGAAAGTGGATCTGGATAGCCTGGATCTCATAGCGAAGTTTTGATCCCGCCCGGTGGCGCGGCATACTTCCCCTGCATGTAGCAAACTCCTTCGCAGAGATTCTTCACGACCCTCGTTCGCGCCGTTTCGCAAAGGAGTCACCATGCTAGCCCAACTCACGAACATCTCGCTCCCCTCGCGGATTTCCCCGGCGCAATACTCTTCGTCTCCCACGATAGGTATTTCGTGGACGCTCTCGCCACCGAAAAACTGGAACTGGAAGCCAGAGCGACTACCATGAACCCATGAAGACCGGATTGGAAAGAGTGCCATGCCCCTTGCGGGCGACGGCCCTCGCGGCACCCGAAGCACCGTCGATCATTCGGTCAGAAGACACCCTGACCTTCCGTGACCTCGACCGCCGGGTGTCGGCGGCCGCGGAGAACCTGGCGGAGTCGGGGATTGAGGCCGGGAACCGCGTCGCGCTCTATCTGCCCAAAGACGAGCGATACATCGTCTTGTTTTTGGCCCTGATCCGGATCGGCGCGGTCGCATGTCCCATCAGCACTCGCCTTCCACCGGTCGGCGTCGCGCCACTGCTCCGAAAGGCCGCGTGCGAAGCTCTCATTGCGGAAGATGAAGCGTTGTTCGAGTCCACGGAAACCGCTCGGAAGGTGCGCCCGGTAGCGTTGCTGGAGGATGGCGTGGATCACATCGAAACTCCGAAACCACTGGATATCCCGCTGGTCCTGCCAGCCACCATCGTGTTCACTTCCGGCAGTTCCGGCGCGCCGAAGGCGGCACTTCACACCTTCGGCAACCACTACTACAACGCGCTCGGCTCGAACGAAAACATCGCGCTCGACGCGAAGCGCGGCGACCGCTGGCTGCATTCGCTGCCGCTCTACCACGTCGGCGGGCTCTCGATCCTGTTCCGGTGCCTGCTCGCCGGGGCGGCGATGATCCTGCCCGAGCCCGGCGCGCCGCTCGACCGGGCCATCGCCGAAAACAGCGCCACGCACGTCTCGCTCGTCGCCACCCAACTCCTTCGGATGATGCGGGAAGAGAGCGTCCCCGCGTTGGAAACACTGAAAGCCGTCCTGCTCGGAGGAGGTCCGGTACCGTCCGAGTTGGTGGAAGAAGCAGCCCGCCGCGGCCTGCCGATCCACGCCAGCTACGGCCTCACGGAGATGGCCTCGCAGGTCACCACCACGCCATCCGGCGCATCTTCGGAGAAACTCCGTACCTCCGGCCAGGTTCTTCCCCACCGACAGGTTTCCATCTCCCCCGAAGGCGAGATCCTGGTGCGTGGAGAAACCCTCTTCGCCGGCTACGTGGAAGGTGAAGCGGTGGACCTGCCGCTCGACGAAAGAGGCTGGTTCCATACCGGGGATCTCGGAGACCTGGACGAGGACGGATACCTCGATGTCCGGGGCCGCAAGGACAACCTCTTCATATCCGGCGGTGAGAACGTGCAGCCGGAAGAGATCGAAGATATGCTTCGCCGCCTGGACGGCGTGGAGGACGCGGTCGTGGCCCCAGTCCCGGACGCGGAGTTCGGATTTTGTCCCGTTGCCTTCGCGCGGATGGCGGACGGCACTCCGCCCCCGCCAGACCTCGCCGCCGCGCTGGAGCCCATCCTGCCGCGGTTCAAGATACCGGTGGCGTTTCACGAGTGGCCCGAAGATGCCGGACAAGTCGGCATGAAGGTGGACCGGGCTTTCTTCCGTCAGCGAGCGTTGCGCCTGGCCCCTGGCAGGCAAGGCAATTGATGGGGGAGTCGTGTTTCTCTTCTTCGACTCCCGAACCGGACAAGGCGCGCGATCTGTTTCGGGGCAGTATTTGCTGACGCCTGAAGCCTGGCTCGTGGAAGGCGGCTCGTCAGCGTTTAGCCGTCGGCACTCGCACTTGCTGAAAACTATCCATCCTCGATGACCGCCACGGCTTCTATCTCTACCAGGAGCCTCGGGTCAATGAGCGCGGAGACTTCGACCATGGAGGAGGCCGGGTATGGTTCCTCGAAGTAGCGGCGTCGGACCTCGTGGATGGCGTCGTAGTCCCCCATGTCGCGGATGAAGACCGTGACTTTGACGATGTCGCGCAAAGTTCCGCCAACCTCTTCGAGCGTGGCCTTCACGTTCTCCAGAACCGTCTCGGTCTGGAGCCCGATGTCACCATCGCCGATCACGTTGCCTTCGGCATCCATTGAGACCATCCCGGAGACGTAAACTGTGCGACCGACCGGCGCTTCCATTCCGGCGGAGAAAGCTCCGCCTCGCGGCGGGTCAGGAAGTTTGGAACTGTGGATCACCCTTCCCGGCATAGTGTCCTCCCTTTCTTTACAGCCCGGCGGGCGCGTGGTCGAGGTGCGCGACGCCGCTTTCGATGGCCGCGGCGCGCACGGCGCCGGCTACCCGCCGATGCACCTTCTCGTCGAGGGCATCGGGGACGAGATCCGACTCGTCGGTGAGATCCGCGAGGGCTTCGGCGGCTGCGAGCTTCATCTCCGTGTTGATGGTGACTGCGCCAGCGAGCAGGGCGCCCCGGAACACGCCAGGGTAGCCGAGCACGTTGTTCACGCTTGTCCCGTCGGCGGCGAACACCGCGCCAGCGGCGAGCGCATCCTCGACCTCTATTTCAGGGTTTGGGTTAGTGAGGGCGAGTATGACCTGCCCTTCGCGGACGGTCTCCGGCTTTATGAGGCCGGACACTCCGGTCGTCGCGACCACCACTTCGGCTTCCCGCATGAGGGTGTCTAGGTCCAGGATCTCGACTCCTTTTTCTCTGGCGCGGTCGTGGCTGGCCTCGTTCGGGTCCGAGCCGACGACCTTTCTCGCTCCGGCGTCAACCATCAGGGAGGCCAGGCCGAAGCCAGCGGCGCCGAGGCCGATCTGTCCCACCACCTGCTCCTCCAGCTTTAGCCCGGCGTGGCGGCAGGCGACGATGGCCGCCGCCACGCCCACGACAGCCGTCCCATGCACGTCATCGTGCATCACCGGCATCGGAAGCTCCTCGATGAGGCGAGCTTCGATCTCGAAGCACTCGGGGGCCGATATATCCTCCAGGTGAATGCCTCCGAAGCCAGGCGCGATATGCTTCACCGTCTCCACGAAAGCGTCCGGGTCCTTCGTGTCTATCAGGATTGGGATCGCGGAGATACCGGCGAGCTGACGGTAGAACACGGCCTTGCCCTCCATAACCGGCATCGAGGCGACGGGACCGATGTCCCCCAGCCCGAGGACTCGCGTGCCATTGGTGCAGATGGCGACGCTGCGACCGATCATGGTCAGCCGTCTGGCTAGTGCCGGATCTTCTAGTATTGCCGTACACGCTCGCGCTACTCCCGGCGTGTACACGTCGCGCATGTCCTGGACTGTTTTGACCGGTTGACGAGGCTCGACCGTCAGTTTGCCGCCCTCGTGCTTGATGAGCGCCCGGTCCCGGTACCACAGGACTTTCACATCATCCAGTTCGCCGATCAAAGCCGAGACGTGTCCGGCGTGGTCGTGGTCTTTGACCTCGATGGTGATCTCACGCTCCGAAGCCTCGCGCCCGACGTTGAGCGTGGTGACATCTCCTATGAGCCCCTTTCCCTCGCCGATGGCTCCGGCCACCCGCGCCAGCGAGCCAGGACGGTGCGGCGCCTGGATGCGAAATGTGTAGTCCAGCGACAATGTAGCCCCCTTGTTCCCGAAGTATTATTCTCGACCAAGCTTACCCGAGCTTCGGTCTCGCGGCCAACGCAAGGCAAAAATATCATCCCGCTTGTTGAATTCGCGTCGCCTGCTATACTAGGCTGCGAAGTAGAAGGTGGGTTACAGCAAGTGAGGCCGCCCCGATAATTCAAGGGTGGCTTTTAGTTTGGTGGAGCCCAGGAACAGAAAGGTGGGCTCCAGTTATGGCCCAAGGAACAGTGAAGTGGTTCAGCGATGAGAAGGGCTACGGCTTTATCTCACCCGACGATGGTGGCGAGGATCTCTTCGTCCATCACACGGGTATATCGGGGACCGGATTCAAGACCCTCGAAGAGGGTGCTGCGGTGTCTTACGAGGCGACCCAGGGCAAGAAGGGGATGCAGGCGGAGAACGTCGCCCCCGCATAGAGATCCGGCACTAGATCGGAGATCGCAAGGACCGGGGTTAACACCCCGGTCTTTTTCTTATCGGAATAATTTGGAGACATGCGCCGGACGAGTTACGGCTGCGTGTCCTAGGGAGGGTTCTTGGAATACGCAGTGGCCGTAGTGGTCGGACTCGTGCTGGCCGAGGTTGGCACGCTTATTACCACCATCTACCTGCACCGGGTGTTGTCCCACAAGTCCATCCGGCTCCACCCGGCGGTAACGATGTTCATGCGCTTCGGGACGTGGATGCTCACGAGCATCTCGCCCCGGGAGTGGGTGGCCGTCCACCGCAAGCATCACAATTTCAGCGACGTTGAGGGGGATCCTCACAGCCCCCACATCGAGGGGTACTGGCAGATCATGATAGGCAACGTCTACTACTATCGCCGCGAAGCCAACAACGGCGACACTTTGGAGAAGTACGCCTCTGACCTTTCCTTCGACCGCCTGGATCGGGCACTCCTGCGGCGCGGCGTCCTCGGGTTCTCCCTGACGGGCATCATCCTGGCTCTTATCATGGGGATCGGCCCCGGTCTCGTGGCTATTACTACGCTCGCGGTCGTGTATCTGCTCCTGAACGCGGCGATCAACGGCGCCGGTCACACCTTCGGGTACAAGAGCTTCGAGAACGACGCGACGAACCTGAAGTTGCTCGCGCTCTTCACCTTCGGCGAGGGTCTCCACAACAACCATCACGCCCGCCCGGCCTCGGCCAAGCTTTCGGCGTTCAAGGACGAGTTCGACCCGGCGTGGCCCGTGATCCGCTTGCTGGAGAAGCTCCGTCTCGCGGAGGTCCTCAGTAAGGTGGACGAAGGATGGGAAGACCATCGCCGCCGCATCCCCCGCACCACCGTCGGCCCGCTCGGCAAGTCCACGGTCGCCGCGAAGGTCGTGGCGAAGGACTGACCGGGCGCATGGAGGCGTGAGGGCTGTCTTTTGCTCGGCGATTTCGTACATCCGGCCAAAGATTTCGGCGACGGTGGAGGATAGATTACGATGGGTAAGCTATCCAGGAGGGTCGAGGTTTTGGAGAAGTTCGGCAAGGCGCGCGGCTACGTGGAGCATGATCTCATCGCGCTTCCAGAGGATATACCGGCTCTCGGAGTGAAGGCCGGGAGCGAGGGCATAATCAAGTGGCTGGATTACCGGCGCAACAACGTCTACGCCGACGTTACGGTGACCTATTCCACCCGGCAGCCTCGGGGTTCGGTCTGCATGGAGATCACACCAGAAGAGAGAGTCATATCCTACTCGGTGGGCGCGTAGAGAACGCACACTTCCGCGCCGCGGGTCGTGGACGTTACTGGTCTGGTTCGTGAAGATCAACGTCCAGCTTCCGAAAGTCCCTGTTGAAGGAGGTGACGCCTTCACTGCGGGAGCGGGCGGATTCGGCGAGCAGAGCATCGGCGAAATCTACGCTGTTCTTCGACATGCTTTCGAGGGCACGGATCACCACGCTGGAACCCTCGACCTTGAGCCCATGCTCCGTGAGCAGCGGAACGAGTACACTGACAATATCCTTCCTGGAGTGGCCGTAGTAAGACTGAAGCACCCAGACCGTCTCGGCCACCACCACAGGATGGACTTTTAGCAGTATTTCACCTCCACGGGCGCGCTGTAATAATCGCTCGGATCTGCTGGACATTTCCGGCGGCTCCCCGGTGAGGAAACGCAGCAGGATGTTGGCGTCCGCCCAGTAGACGCCGCGGCTCAAGAAGTTTCTTCCCCGAAAGCCTCTCTGCTCACATGTCCGCGAGCCGCTTCACGTTCGGCTTCTCTGCCAGGATAGCCGCGTCCCGCAGGCAAGCTACCCCGCAACTCTTCCAGCGTCCTGCGCTTTTCTACCCTCAGAAGTATGGCGTCGCCATCGAGATCGAACGCCAGCCTGTCTCCTGGCTTCAACCCCAACCGCTCCCGTACCTGCTTCGGAATGGTGAGTTGTCCCTTACTGGTTATCGTTGCCTTTTGCACGAACTTACTCCTTACTAAATTTAGACAATCTTACCATGCGCAGGAATAAGTCGGAGGCACTACGGGTTGTTCTTCGGAGCTAGAGCACCTCTCACAGTAGTTGGGCCGGGGAGCGGTAGCCGCAGTATCTGAAGAAGCCCGATGCATCCTGGGCGGTGACCGCCGATAGCGCCACCCCCATCGCCTCGATCAGGGCCTCGCGGCT
>JACDGB010000370.1 GCA_013815485.1 Rubrobacter sp. | reverse complement strand
GTCGAGAATACCTCCGGCTGGGGCGAGGCTTTCGAGCTGAGGAAGGGCGCCTCATCGGGACAGAATATCCGCGGGCGCGGCGGCGACGTGCGGGAGGGAGACGGCATCCTGCGTTCCGGCGTGGAGGTTGGGGCGCCCGAGATCGCCCTCGCCGCGACGCAGGGCTACGGTGAGCTTCCCGTTTACCGGCGTCCGAAGGTCGTCGTTCTCTCCACTGGCACGGAACTCGTGACGCCCGGAGAGCGGGATCTTTCTCCAGGCGAGATCTACGATTCCAACTCGTTCGCCACTATGGCCCAGGCCCGCGAGGCCGGCGCCGATGCCAGCCGCCTGCACGCCGCCTCCGACGACGTGGATATTTTGCGCGACGCTTTGCGGGAAGCACTAGAGACGGCGGACGTGGTCGTCACGAGCGGCGGGGTCTCGGTGGGGGAGAAGGACCTGGTGAAGAGCACGCTTCTGGAGCTTGGGGTGGAGCAGGTCTTCTGGGGCGTGAAGTTCAAGCCGGGCAAGCCGCTCTTTTTCGGCAAGCGCGAGGACGTCCGCTTCTTCGGCCTGCCGGGCAATCCCGTTTCGGCGATGGTGTGCTTCGAGCTCTTCGTCCGCCCGGCCCTGATGCGGATGATGGGCCGCCAAGACAAACGCCGTCCACATATAGAGGTGTACTTCGATAGCGACGTGGAGAACCGTTTTGGCCGGATGCACGCGATGCGCGTGACGCTGGAGAAGACTGGGAGAGGTTGGAAGGCTGAGTCCGTGGGGGCCCAGGGTTCGGGGCTCGTCAGTTCGCTCACGAAGGCTGACGCTCTGGCGCTCATTGGGCCCGAGTCGGAGGGCGTGAAAGCTGGGAACCCGGTCGAGGCGATCGTGTTGCGCGAGGAGATCTTGCTGTAGCCAGGGGCTTGAGATGCGGTAAAATCCATCTCCTATGTTCGAGTCAGACTTCGAAGACAATACATTCCGCCGCCGCCTGATGAAGGAGGTGGTGCCAGGAGTTCCGGTGCATTTTTCCTTCTATTCACCTTCGGTCAAGGTACAGGTGATGTATCCGGCGGAGCATCTAGCCGGTGCTAATGGCCGGTATATCGGCAACGGGGTGAGTATCGAGTTCGTCCCTGATGACGCGGCGGCGGTGGAGCGGGTGCGCGAGTATGTGTGGCAGTGGGAGGAGCACAACGAGTTCACGGCTGTGCGAAAGATCAACCACCTCAGGCGCGGCGTGTCCCCGGAGGGCGTGGAGGGGATGCTGGAGCGCGTCCGGGGCGTTGACCGAAGGGCCGCGGCCAAAGCCGCCGAGGCTATAGACCCCGACGAGTTGCGCGGCTTGATAGATAATGGGGATGTGAAGACTATGGCGCGTCTGCCCGGCATCGGCGGCGAGAAACGCGCTCGCGCCACCGTGGATTTTTACGAGAACGAGAAGAGTGGACGTCTGTTCCTCCACGCCGCCAACCGCAACGACCGGTTCCGAGGGGCGCCGGTACAGACGGAGTTGGACCTCGATGGCGACCTCGAGGAGCAGGTCTGGGAACACGCTTCGCGGGCGCGGCGTCTTGGGGACCCTGACCCGCTGGGCGGGAATGAGCCACCGGGGCATACGACGGTGCGTGACGCGAACCTTCTCCATCCGCTCCCGATGACGCCTTCTCTCATGGGACGCGGTGTTTACTATCCGGAGCAAGTCGAGATCTTCGCCGAGACTTTGAAGCGCGTTGTGGTGGATGGCGAGCGGCTCGCCGGGGTCGGAGACCTTCGCATCCAGCGCGGCAAGATTTTCCATACCGCCAGGATGGCCGGTGTCGGGATGAAGACTCGCGCGCGGGTGCTGGCGAGCGGCCTCCTCGACGACGAGTACACTTATGAGAACCTCGTCGGCATTCCTGGCGTCAGGGAAGCTCAGGCCCGGACCATCGCTGAAACGTCGAGGGAAGCCGGGGCTACGAGGACGGAGGTTCGTGTCTCCTAGCCTCTATGGGTTTGTCCAGGCTCGTGGGTCAGTGAGCCCCGAATTTATCGCCACCGAACTCCTCTCCCTTTCCAACCCGAATGGCGATGCTCGGAACCTCGTCGAGAAGCTGGTCGGCGAGGATCCCCGCCTTGCATGGGATGGTGAAAACTTGCGAACGGTCGATACGGCTTCACTGGCGCTGGAGGTTGCTCATTACGTGGTCTTCGATCTGGAGACTACGGGAGCCTCCGCCGGCAAGGCCGGCATCACGGAGATCGGGGCGGTCAAGGTGGTAGGCGGGGAGGTCGTTGACCGGTTCTCCTCGTTCATCAATCCGGAGCGAACCATAGACCCATTCGTGGTTCGCCTCACCGGCATCACGGATGCGATGGTCGCCGATGCTCCGCTCGCCGCCGATGTCATGCCCAGATTCGAGGAATTCGTGGAAGGCTCGGTCCTCGTCGCGCACAATGCCAGCTTCGATTGCTCGTTCGTGGCGGCGGCGCGGGAGGCCGAAGGGATGGATCCGCTCCCGACCCCGGTCCTCGATACCTTGAAGCTCGCCAGATTCCTGGTGCCGGGTCTGCCTCGGTACCGGCTCGCTTCTCTCGCGGCCCATTTCGGGGTGCGCCAGGCACCGAACCACCGCGCCCTCTCGGACGCGGCGGCGACTGCCGAAATATTCGTGAAGCTGCTGAAGTTGCTGCGATCCGCGGGGGTGAAGAGCGTGGGGGAGGCGGCCACGCTGCGGAGCGGAGCGCGGAGGAAGATCAAACCTCAGAAGCAGCATCTGGCCGATGGTATTCCGAACACGCCCGGCGTCTACTATTTCGTGGACAAGCACGGCGCCATCCTGTACGTGGGCAAGGCGAAGGATCTCAAGGCGCGGGTTCGCACGTACTTCAACGGTGGCGATGGGCGGCGCAAGATCGGCCGCCTGGTTGAGGAGGCCGCCGAGGTGCGGGTTCGGGAGACCCAGAGCGAACTGCACGCGCTCGTGCTGGAGGCCAGGGAGATAAAGCGCCTGCTCCCACGCTACAACTCCGCTGGCCGCGACGACCGGGCTAGCTG
>JACDGB010000369.1 GCA_013815485.1 Rubrobacter sp. | reverse complement strand
GGGGCGATCACGCGCTCGCCCAGGCACAGCACCTGGCAGTTGTTGGAGAGGATGGACCTCTCGATGGAGTAGGGGTCGTGGGCGACGACGGCGCGGATGCCTTTTACCTTGTTGGCGGAGATGGCCTCGCCAAGGCCCGTGCCCCCGAAGAGCACGGCCCGATCCGCCTCGCCCCGGGCGACGGCCTCTGCGGCCTTTATGCATACTATCGGGTACGCGGTCTTGTCCCCTTCGTCGGCGACGCCGAAGTCCAGGACGTCCTTTACGCGGGCGTCTTCGCGCAGTTGGTCCCTGATAAAGTTCTTGAGGTTCACCCCGGCGTCGTCGGAGCCGACCGCCATCACGTACTGCTTGCCGTCCATCGCGCTACCCCTCGTCGATAGGTGAAGATTCCCGGACGCTGCGGTCGCCTCGCGCTCTCGCAACAGCCCAACGTCTGCCGTTGTCGCAGCAGCATCTTACCCTGCTCGTGACCCGGGGTACAGATCCGAACCGACTCGTGGTGGGGGAACGACCCCGGCGAGGTCTGGCCGTTCGGTCTTGCCCGTTTGCTATCTGTACGGCGCGCGATCCATCCATGTACCCATCGAAGCCTGCTTCAGAGTAAGCATGGGCGTCTCGCGTCCGCGAGCCGTCCGGGTCGAGGTAGCGATACGGCTTCGCGCGGCACCCCGACCGCTTCGCGCCCCTCCGAGATCGGCGTCTCTCTGTCGCGCACGAGTTCGAGAAGCGGAGCACTGTGGCAGCTCGGGCCATACGACGGCTGCCAGCGTGGCGCGGCTTCTTAACGACCAGTCGTGTGACGGCTTGCACGTCCGGTCCTCTCGCTCAAGCCTCGGAAAAGGTTAGGATTGTGGTCCCCGCGGCCTTTAGCCCACGCCGCTAATAAACATGCAGCTTCTTGGATGCGAACTTCGCAGAAGGGGTGCTCCCCGAACTCGGGTGAATGGCCTTGTTTAACGGCTCCTGGCACGAATCGGAGGCCGAGGAAGCGGCATCCGGCTTCTCGACCGTGTCGTAGCCCCGCTCGCGGCCCTGTCACGTCACAGGTTTCGCTAAAGGATCCGGCCCGTGTGTCCGTATAATCTCCGCGAGGACCACGGCGGGGCGCATGCCATCGAAACCTCGCCAGATTAACGCTACATATATCTGTACCCCCGTGGCTCTCCCCAGCTTCTGGTGAATCAGGTTAGCCCGAGCATCGGCGGGGTTATCCTGACTGAATGAACTCTGCACAGTCGTCTTTCCCGCGCACTCTGCTACCGGGTGTCCCAGGACTGGAACTCGAGAACGCCTACGTTGAGGAGCACAAGATGGTCGCCATCCTCCGATCCACGACTCCTACGGCATCCTGTCCATTGTGTGGGTCAGCTTCTACCAGCATCCACAGTCACTACCAGCGTGCTCCGGCCGATCTGCCCTGGGGAGGTCATCCCGTGAAGCTCATCCTCCGTGTCCGCAAATTCTTCTGCAAAGCGCCCTCCTGTAAGCGCCGCATCTTCACCGAGCGCCTGGCCGGGGTCGTGGCTCCGCGGGCTCGCACCACAGAGCGGTTGAGCATGCTGTTGCAGGCGATCGCTTTCGCCCTCGGTGGAGAAGCCGGAGTGCGACTGGCGAAGCGCATCGGGATTGCGGTAAGCCCGGCGACGCTCATCTCGCTGATCCGGAGGACACCATTGCCTAAGCCTCTTCCTGCTCGCGTTCTTGGCGTGGACGACTGGGCCAAGCGTAAAGGCAAAAACTACGGCACCGCGCTCGTAGACCTCGAAGAGCACCGCCTCATCGAGCTACTGCCAGATCGAGAGGCAGAGACACTGGCCCGCTGGCTACAGGAGAATCCCGGCACCGAAGTAATCTCGCGAGATCGCAGCGAGAGATACGCTGTCGGCGGACGTCGGGGTGCTCCGGAAGCGGTACACGTGGCCGATCGCTGGCACCTACTCTCCAACTGGCGCGAGGCTACGGAGCGTGTCTTCGACCGCCATCGCAGCCAGATCAAGCAGGTGATCTTGCCTAAACCAGAGCCGGTAGACAAACCCGCTGCTGCCGTATTGCCGGCCAAGTCTGTTAACCGCTCTCGTAAGTCTCTGGAGGAGAAACGTGCTCGCGCTCAAGCTGAGAGACAGGCGCGCTATGACGTGATCCGAGGGAGATATGCCAAGGGCGAGTATCTGAAGACCATAGCTACTGATCTAGGGATCACCTACAGAACCGCACGTAAGTACGCCCTCTCTGAGGAATGTCCTACCCGCAAACCCATGCCCAAACGTCCCAGGATGCTCAATCCCTACGAGCCGTACCTGAGAGCCCGGTGGGCTGAAGGCTGTAAGAACGGCAAGCAGCTCTACCGCGAGATCGTTGCGCACGGTTTCCCAGGGTCACGCACTCCGGTAGCCGCGTTCGTCGCCCAGCTCAGGCGCGAGGAGAATGAGGGGAAACCGCAATCTCTTCCTACTGCCGGAGAGCCGCTGACGCCCCGCAAGGCGTCCAGGCTGGTGCTCCGCAAGCCCGAGCACCTGACCGATGCCGAGCGCATGGCGCTTGCCCAGCTACAACATGTCCATTCGGAGGTCGGCACGACGTTGGTCTTTACCGAGAGATTCGCCGGGATCGTCAGAGAACGACGCGGCGCCGCCGAGCTTCAACAGTGGCTACTGGACGCAGAAGCGAGCGAGGTAAGAGAGATCCGCCAGTTTGCGCACAAGATCCGTCAGGATGAGGCTGCGGTGCGGGCGGGCTGCACGCTCGAATGGTCGAATGGTCAAACGGAAGGCAAGATCACGAAATTGAAAGCGATCAAGCGCAGCATGTACGGGAGGGCAAAGTTCGATCTACTCCGACTGCGGGCGTTGTACGCAGCATGAGCATCCGACTCACCAAAAGCTGGGGAGAGCCAAATTCTTTGGGGGTCTTTCTTCCACCACTTCATCCTTTGGCGGACGAAACAGACCCGCGAAGGATGGGAACTGTTTCCACCTCTCATGCTATGATGCGCCCGGAAGGGAATTCGATCCGCACAT
>JACDGB010000062.1 GCA_013815485.1 Rubrobacter sp. | reverse complement strand
GGCCTCGTAGCGAGCCGCCCGAATAGGGTATCCGGCGGCGCTCAGGATCAAGAGCACCGCCACCACGTCGAAGTACGAAGGAAGTCCGCTTACGAATGCCTCCGCATCGAACTTCCCTAGCGCGATCGTCACCCCGAGGACCACCAACGCCACGATCGCGAGCCCCTTGTGGAACGCGCTGGCCCACGGCACGGACATCGCATACAGAACGACGCCGACCACCAGCAAAACGTCCGTCCCAACTGACCCCGGCGCAAACGAGGAGGCCGCGTACGACGCAAGGAACACGGCGGCCAGAAAAGGGCGCGGCCCATCGAGACGCTCCCGGACTTGCTCTGAAGGTTTCGGATCTCCGTCGTTCCCGCTCACCTCGTAAGTGTGTCAAAAACATGCTCGCATGACCAACCGCCGCTCCGTTTTGCCGCTTGGGAAAACGAGGCTGGCGCGTACACTTTGTCAAGGGAAATTGTTGGTTCGGAGAGAGTCGAAGGAGGACGCATGGGCGTGAGGGAAAGCTACCAGCCGGGGACATTTTCCTGGTTGGATCTGTCAACGAGCGACGCCGCTGGCGCGAAGGCTTTCTATGGCGGGTTGTTCGGATGGGAGTTCGAGGACAGCGAGATCCCGGGCGGCGGCGTTTACACGATGTGCCACCTTCAGGGCGATGAGGTGGCGGCGATCATGCAGCAGGACGAGCATCCAGGGCACTGGAACAATTACGTCACCGTCGCGAACGCCGACGAGACTACCGCGAAGGCCAAACAACTGGGGGCCGAAGTGTTCGAGGAGTCCTTCGAGGTGATGGAGGCTGGGCGCATGGCAGTACTCGCCGACCCGGTAGGCGCCATGATCTGCGTCTGGGAGCCGCGGGATCACATCGGAGCGGGTCGGGTGAACGACGCAGGTTGCATGGCCTGGAATGAACTCCAGACCCGCGGTGTTGGCACGGCTTCCGATTTCTACGCAGGGCTCTTCGGATGGGAGATGCAGCCCATCGAGCAAGACGGGAAGACGGTCTACATGACGATCCAGAACTCCGGCAGGATGAACGGCGGCTTCATGCCGATGGCGGAAAGTCACGGCGATGCTCCATCGTTCTGGCTCACTTATTTCGCGGTCGCCTCGTGCGACGACGCCGTGGCGAAGGTGAAGGAGTTGGGCGGGAGCCTTCTGGCCGGGCCGATGGAGCCGGGTGCGGGTAGAATCGCCGTCGTCAGCGATCCACAAGGCGCGGCGTTCGCGTTCTTCGAGGGTCCGACCGACGACTGACGCGGAAGTCGGGAGTCGAAAAGAAAAATACGACTCCCGACGCACGGACACCCCCAACCCTCCACCCGGCTCCGATACCCGCCTGTCTTCCGGGTGGGACTGGACCTCGGGATACAATGTGTGGAGTCCAGTCCTACTCGAAGAAGGTCAAACCGTGCCGAACCGCGCCAGGAACGGAACATTCCTCCGCTCGATGCTGGCCTTGAGCTTGATCTTCGTCTTCGCGGCCTGCGAGCCGTCCACCGGCGGCTCCCCGGATGGCGTCCCCGAAGGCGAAGATCTCCCTACGATAACCGCCGAAGGCAACGGAAGCAGCGGAGCCACCAGTTCTTCGGAATCTACAGCGGAGACGACGGAGAACGCTAGAGAAGATGAAGGGCCAACGCGGATCGAGGTCGGAGTTCTCGCCACGAACCTGGAGGTGCCCTGGAGCTTCGCGTTTCTCCCGAACGGGGACGCCCTGGTAACGGAGCGCGACTCCGGGCGGCTGTTGAGCGTGAGTGCCTCGGGTGCCGCAACGGAGATCCAGACTCTCCCCGAGCAAGGCTCCGGGGAGGGCGGGCTCCTGGGCGTCGCGGTCTCCCCGGACTACGAAAGGGACGGCTACGTCTACGCCTACTACACTACGGAAGTGGACAACCGGGTGGTACGTTTCCGGTTGGGGGAGCGTCCGGAGCCCATCCTCACCGGCATCCCGGTGAACAGCTACCACGACGGAGGCCGCATAAAGTTCGGACCCGACGGCATGCTCTACGTCACCACCGGCGACGCCGGAGACACCGCCAATTCCCAGAACCGCTCTTCTCTCGGAGGTAAAATTCTTCGCATAACATCCGATGGAGAATTCCCCGAGGGCAACCCTTTCCCGAACAGTCCCGTCTACTCATACGGCCACCGCAACGTCCAGGGTCTCGCCTGGGACGCGGACGGGCAGCTCTTCGCCTCCGAGTTCGGCCAGAATGCGTTCGATGAGGTCAACCGGATCAGGCCGGGCGAGAATTACGGGTGGCCCGAGTACGAAGGCGATGGCGGAGAGGAGGCCGAAGCCGCGGGCTATGTCAACCCAATCACCACCTGGCCCACGGATCAAGCATCCCCCAGCGGCGCGCAGATCCTGGTAAACGGCGACATCCCGCAGTGGGAGGGCGACCTCTTCGTAACCGCACTCCGCGGCGAACGTCTCTGGCGCCTGGAACTCGACGATGACGGCAACGTCGTCGAACGCCAGCAACTGCTCCGGGGCCAGGCCGGCCGCATTCGGGACGTGGCCCAGGCCCCCGACGGCTCGCTGTGGGTTTCGACCAGCAACTACGATTCCTACGGCAACCCGGTCAGCGAAAACGATGACCGCATCCTCAGGCTGGCCCCCGCAGGCGGTTAGAAGAGCCGCCCGATGTCACCCGGCTTCGGGGCCGCGGAGGTGTGGGTAGAGAGTCCTGTACCCCATCATCCTGCCGATGAACGCGAGCAGCACCACCGGCGCGAACAACGCTTTGCGCACTGGCGACGGTATTCCGGTCGGATAAGCCATGCCTCCGACATGGCGCACCAGCACCGCGAACTGCAACGGGTTCCTGGGAAGCGAGCCGATGGTCTTCCCCTCTCGCGTGAGGCCGAGCAGTGTCTCGAACATGGTCTCCACGTCCAGCCCTGTACGGATCCCGGCCACGAAGCAAACTTCCTCCTCGTCGCTGGGGTTCCACCATGTGTGAGGAACGCCCGGCGGGCCGATCGCGCTCTGGCCCGGACCCAGGATCAACTCCTGTCCTCCCACGCGGACGCTCAGCCTCCCGGAGACGACCTGGAATTGCTCCTCCTGAACGTGATGGACGTGCTCGGGGATGTTCGCGCGCGGCGGGGCGAAGTACTCGATTCCCAGCGCCCCGTCGTCGGTCTCCCTGGCCGACTGGACGATGCGGAACCTGTGCCCGAAAAAGCGGAACTCGTGGCCCGTGAGCGGGTTCCTGGTCGTCTCATCAATCCTGGTCATGAGATTTTCCTTTCCCAACAACTCTGCACCGGTATTGTGGGCTTGGGGGACACCTCGGTGCATCCCCCAAATGAACCGTTCTGGAATAAAATCAACGAACGTCCGAGAATCCTCTGAGCGGTTCGCTGAGTAGGGAACGGCTACCTGGAGGTCACCTCACTCGCGCCGGTTCCCTCGCCAGGTGCGCCGTTTCGACCGGGTGAGGCTCACCCGCGCGACGGATCAGGGCGATGCTTGTCGCCACGACCCACAGCGCGAACAGCAACATCGGTAGGAACACCCACTCCGGGGGCGAGGGAGAGACGACGGCCGCTGACAGGGCGCCGAGCAGTCCGAGCGCCACCACCGCAGCCACCCAGCCGAGCCACCTCGGGAGCACACCCGTCCGGATCGCCACGATCGCTGTGGCCGACAGCATCACGGCGAGCGGCAAGAAGGTGATGACGAAGGAGGCCCCGTTCATAGCGATGAGTGCCTTCGCAATGCCGGGGTCTATCCCCTCACTAGCCCTGACGGCCAATATGGGGGCGACGCTGGCGAGCTTCACGGCGAGCGCCACTAGGCCACCCCCAAACGCAGTGACTGAGAGCCAACCTCCATCCCCCTCTGCGCTCCGCAAACACGTCCAGAGGCTACCGAGGAAGAACGGGAAGAAGGCGAAGCCGAGAAGCTCAACAAGGATGCCGGCCCCGGTCTCGGTACCGCCGAGCACGTCACTTCCGAGTATCAACAACACCACGTAGAAGATGCCGCTGGCGGCTCCCAGTCGCCGCAACAGCCTGTCGAACATGACCGTCTCCTTTCCTCGCTTGACTCGTCAAGTCGGTCGTGTGTACAAAGGTAAGGGAGTAGAGAGGCTGCGTCGTCGTCCAGGATCACGATTTCCGGGTAAGCCTCGGGGATGATTTCCGGAGGGCGGGATCATCATCCATAATGATGCGGTAGGGAAAGGCAAGAGATAGATTGCAGGGTATGAGCGTCAAGTTGCGCGAACACACGGCGGTGCTGGTAGACGGGCTCATCGTACTCGCGTTGGGCGGACTGGCGCTCGGCGAGATCTGGACCAGCCCATTCGCCGAACCGCGTCCAGTCAACACCTTTCTCTTCCTCTCCGTTTGCCTGGCATTGCTCTGGCGGCGACGGGCACCGCTTGTGGTGCTGCTCATCGCCGTGACCGTGCTCGGCATCCAGGCCAATCTCTTCGACCCTCCAGACCAGCCCCCGCTTTCGAGCTTCATAATCTTCCTTGTGGTCTCCTACTCGGTGGCCGTCCACGGCGAGGGTCGCCGCGCAGTTGTCGCCGCCGCTGCCGCTTTCGCGACGGAGATCCTGATAATAGATCTTCCCCGTTTACTCGCAGGTGAGAACCCCGGCAACATCATACCCGCTTGGATCCTCTACCTCATGCTCTGGTTCGTTGGGAGAACGATCCGCCAGAGCCGATTGCAAGCAGAGCGGCTCCAGGACTTAGCCACCCAACTCGAGCTCGAGCGCGAAGAGAAAGCGCGAACCGCCGTCGCCGAGGAGCGGTCCCGGATATCCCGCGAGCTGCATGACGTGGTCGCCCACAGTGTGAGCGTGATGGTGGTGCAATCTCAGGCCGCCCAGCGCCTGCTCGAAGGGGAGCAGCGGAACGCCAGGCAAGCCCTCGAATCTATCGAGACGACCGGGCGGCAGGCACTCACGGAGATGCGCCGCCTTCTGGGCATCCTGCGGCGCACCGACGCGGAGCTTGCCCTGGCCCCGCAGCCCGGTCTCGAGCATCTGGACGCCCTGATCGAGCAGACACGGGAGGCCGGTCTGCCTGTCGAGTTGAGCGTCGAAGGCGACGTCGGGTCCTTGCCGCCAGGCGTGGACCTCACCGCGTACCGGATAGTCCAGGAGGCGCTCACCAACACCCTCAAACATGCCGGTCCCGCCCACGCCCGCGTGACGATCCGCCGCCGCGACGACGGAATGGAACTGGAGGTCGCCGACGACGGCGCGGCGAGTGGCAAGGGCGACGGCTCCGGGCAGGGCCTCATCGGGATGCGCGAGCGGGTCGCACTCTACGGCGGCGCCCTGGAGAGCGGAAGGCGCGACGGCGGCGGCTACATCGTCCGGGCGCGGCTGCCGCTGGCCTCGAACCGGACGTGAGCGTGCGCGTCGTCATCGCCGACGACCAGGAGCTGGTGCGAACCGGATTCCGGGCGATCCTGGGCTCCGAGCCGGACATCGAGGTGGTCGGCGAAGCCGGTGACGGCCGCGAGGCGGTAGAGTACGCCCGGCAACTCCGGCCCGACGTCGTCCTCATGGACATCCGCATGCCTCGCATGGACGGCCTGGAAGCGACCCGCCGGATCGTAACCGGTCCCGACAGCAAGCCGCGCGTCCTGATCCTCACTACCTTCGACCTCGACGAGTACGTCTACGAGGCGCTCCGCTCCGGCGCGAGCGGCTTCATGCTCAAGGACAACCCGGCAGATCAGCTTATCACGGCGGTCCACGTCATCGCGCGGGGGGAGGCCCTGATCGCACCCTCCGTCACCCGGCGTTTGATCTCCGAGTTCGCCCGCCGTGTGTCTCGGACCCCGAAACCCGACCAGCTCCGATCCCTGACCGTTCGCGAATCGGAGGTGCTCAAGCTCGTGGCGCGCGGCCTTTCCAACGCGGAGATCGCCGAGGAACTCTACGTGGCCGAGACGACGGTTCGAACCCACGTGGGGCGCATCCTCACGAAGCTTGGCCTGCGCGACCGGGTGCAGGCCGTCGTCCTGGCCTACGAAACCGGACTCGTCCAATCGGGAGCGTCGTAGCCCCGAACCACCCTCAGGCGCTCGCTGGCTCTACGGTCGCAGACATCGAGCCCTTGCAGCGCGGGATGAACGGGTCGGGGCCGAAGTTCTGGATCTGATCGCGCTTCAACTCGGCGTGCTCCAGGTGCGTGGTTGCGACGACGACCCGCCCCGTGGCGTCCACCTCCTGGGCCAACTTGTAGCCCTTCTCAACCGGATGCTCGAAGACCTTTTTCAGCATAAGGATCACGTACTCGTAGCTGTGATCGTCGTCGTCCAGCAACACCACGTTGTAGGGCGGCAATCTCTTGGTCTTGCGCTTGTTTTTCTCCCGGGGTTGCGTGATGCTGCTCGTCATCTTCCCATCTCTCCGGTTACGGGACCCGATGCTCCGTCAAACCCTCGCGTTGCAGCTTAGCACGATCTTCGGACGCGAAACGCTCAGCCCAACCATGAGCCGCTGTACGAGTACACCCTCCGCCAGTAAATGCTCGGTTAGGGGTTCCGTCGTTCCTGGCTCACCCCAACAGAACTACGTTCGTGGGTCGAATAGGGGATATTGCTATTCAAGATACCGCAGCAGGTCCCTTGCGATCGGGGCTACGTCGGGGTGATCCGAGTCGATCGCCTTCTGGTAGGCGCGCCGGGCCCCCTCCGCGTCGCCTTGCTCTCGGAGCAGGACCCCGAGGTTGACCGTCGCCTTGGGGGCGTGGTCGGGGTGGCCGGAGTTGATCGCCTTCTGGTAGGCGTCCCGGGCCCCCTCCGCGTCGCCTTGCTCTCGGAGCAGGAGCCCGAGGTTGAACGCCGCCTTGGGGGCTTGGATAGACGATCGGCCACCGAGGGTTCGCCAGATGCGCCCGGACTCTCCTCGTTGGTCACGGAGATAGGCCGTCATCGCGACTTCCATCGCTTCTTCCTCTGGTAAGGAATCGGCGGCGAAGACCCAGATGAAAGGCAGGATGTCCCGGCGCGGATATCCGTGCTGGCCATCCAGAAGCGCGGACAAGTAGTCGAAGGCCACGAAGCCGTGCTCCTTGCCGGCGGTCACTTTATCGAGGAGCGCCACGTGCGAAACGAGGGGTTCGCAGGCCCACGCGAGGCCGTCCTGATACAGCTGATCGGATGGCTCTAACCCCGCGCGGATCGAAGGCAGGTATTGCGGGTACAGTGCTCGCAGCTCGGAGTCCAAGATCGGACGGCCGAGCCCGGCCCGCCGCCAGTCGATAGCCACCTGGAGCACGGCGTGGCCCGTCGGGTTGTCGGTTCGCCCGGCGTTGAACTTCGCGGTGAGATGGTCCGCAGCTACCAGGGGCTCGCCGATGCCGTGGTCGAACCGCTCCTCGGGGTAGCGGGCCCGGGCCTCCCCACGCTCCTCGTCAGTCAGCTCGGCGTCCAAGGGAATCTCCTTCGCCCGGGCCAGGGCCACCCGGGCGGCACGGCCAATGTCGCTATCGCTCCTGGTGATCCGGTCGCGGCGCTGGGAGGTCATGGAGGCGACCACGACCACTTCGGAGCCCAGCCGATCCAGGAGCCCCGGGGTCAGCGCCCCCAGGCTGGTCTCGTCGAGGTCGTCCAACCAGAGCACCGCGGGCGCGGGGCGCAGATCCAGGGGCGGATCGAGGGAGAACAGCTTCCCGAGCGCTTCCGTGTTGGTGGGCACGATCAGCGCCGCCGCCGGTAGCGCGGCGAGGACGGCCTCGAACGCGGTGCGCGACTTCCCCGCTTTGGAGTCCCCCACGACGATGACGAACGGGGGCTCGCGCCTGGATATCGCCTCGCGTAGCCGAGCATCGACCTCTCGATGGACGTAGGGATCGTTCCGATGGGTGTCATCTGGGGCGTAGGTGCTGCGAGACGTTCCCAGTCGATAAGGAGAGACCTCGGAGACACGGGGAAGCCAGCCTGATCTTCCCGGCCCGAGCGTGAGGTACCCTGTGACCTCCTGTACCCAGGCTCGATTCTCCTCATCGCGCTTTTTCCGCAGCCCAACCATGAGAGCGATGACCCCAAATAGGGCTGCGAGTGCGTATAGAATGACGAAAAGCCAAACTGGTGCCTCGATCAGCCG
>JACDGB010000368.1 GCA_013815485.1 Rubrobacter sp. | reverse complement strand
CGCGTAGTCGGCGTACGCTTGGGCGAAGCGCTGCGCTGTGTAAAGTAGTCCGACGCCACAGAAGATCCAGCCGATGGGGTTAGCAGGAAGGCGCGAGGCTATGAGTGCCCCGACGGTGGGGTACACCAGCGAGAGCATACCCGTCAGTACAGCAAAGGCAGGAGCAGGTCTTCGTGAGAATACGAAACTACTCCTGGTGAGACTGTCGTCTGTAAAGAAGACGAGCGAGAGAGCGAGCACGATGAGTGCTACGCACACCGCGCACACCGACCACGCCAACCAGGCTGCAGTGCGACGGCTCATCCTACCGACCTCTCGACCCTGCTTCTTCGTCCCTTCCGTCACAACTCCACTCTACAGCATGAACGTCTCCGAATCGTTACGACAGCCGTTACGAGGTTAGTTATCCGAGCGGGGAAGCACCCTGGCCCCGAAGATTCATCTTCAAGGAATTAAGCTATGTATGCTTGTGTCTGCAAAATCGCCACGGATTTTTCGAGGGGGTGTGCGCTCATGGTGATCCGGCCGACGTTGACGGAGCTTCCGCGCTCCCTGCTCCAGGCGAGGTCGAAGGCGTATTCGGTGTCACCGGGCCACACCGGGACGCCCATCCTCAGCGGCTGGGAGATGTCCAGGATCACGCGACCACGCCACGCTCGTTGGGATATTTTTGGTGCCGTCCTTCCTCCACGATGCGGCCCAGGACATCCACCGTCCGCCATACGTCGTGGTACGAGGTGTACAGGGGCGCGAGCCGTATCACGTCAGGCGCCCGGAAATCGGGGACGACGCCACTCGCCTTGAGCGCCTCGCAGATGCGGGCCGCCTCCGTATGCTCCAGGGCGACGTGACCACCCCGGCGATGATCCTCACGAGGAGTCCCGATGCGGAAACCCGTCCCGCTCAGGCGTTCCTCGACCTGCTCCATCAGGTAGCGGGTGAGGCCGAGGGACTTCCGGCGGACGCGCTCGATGCCCACCTCAGCGAACATCTCCAGAGACCCGATCAGGGGCGCAAGGCTGAGGATATTAGGTGTGCCGATCTGATACGCGCCAGCGGACTCGGCTGGAATAAGGTCGTGCGCCATGTCGAACTGCCGGTCCTTGCGAGATCCAAACCAACCGGCAAGCCCAGGATGACACCCGAAATGCCTCCGGTTCACGTACAGTCCCGCCGCCGCTCCAGGACCACCGTTGAGATATTTGTACCCGCACCACACGGCGAAGTCCACGCCCCAGGCGGTGAAATAGTGCGGGACCGCGCCCACCGAATGGGCAGCGTCGAAGCCGATGGGGATGCCCCTCTCCCGCGCCTCCCCGGTAAGCCGCTCCGCGTCGAGCAACTGGCCGCTCCGGTAGAGGACGGTGGGCAGGAAGAGGAGAGCGACATCGCCCGTCATGGCCGTGACGATGTCCTCTTCCTCTATCGTCCGTCCGTCGCGGCTCCCCACCCGGACGAGGTGTTTTTCCGGGTCGAGGCCGCGCAGGCGTAGCTGGCTGTCGAGAGCGTGGATATCAGAGGGGAAGTCGAGCTGCGTGGCGAGGATTTTGGTCCGCCGTCCCTCCGGTCGGTAGAAGGTGGCGAGGAGTTGATGGACGTTCACGGTCGTGCCTCCAGTCGCGACGACCTCCTCGGGCGTGGCCCCGACGAGCGGCGCGGTCATTGCGCCTACCTCCTCCGCCATGTAGAACCACGGACGCCGGCCCTCCGTCCAGCCAGCGATGCCGCGTTCCTTCCAGCCGTCCAGTGCTTCGGAGAGAGTTTTCTCCGCCCGGCGGGACAGGAGGCCGAGGGAGTTGCCGTCGAGGTAGATGCTCTCCCCGAGATGGAACTCTTGCCGGAAAGGGGCCAGTTCGTCCGCGGCGTCGAGGTGGAGGGCGTGCTCCTCGCCGCCTTCCGTCATCGCCAGCCGAGCGTCGCCAGGTCCAGCTTCTCTTTCTCGTCTTCGGAGAGAGACCATCCCAAAGCGCCTGCATTCTGGCGGGCCTGACGTTCGTTCTTTGCGCCGGGGATGGGGAGCGTTCCCTGTCCCATGAGCCAGTTCAGGGCAACCTGCGTGGGCTCCTTGGCGTGGGCTTCGCCGATCTCACGCAGAATTTGCACCACCGGCTCGACCTTTCGAAGGTTCTGCTCCCCGAAGGCGCGCCCGAAACGGCGCATGATGCCGGAGGGCTTCGTTCCGGGGCCATACTTGCCGGTGAGGAGACCCTGGGCGATGGGGCTGTAGGCGATCAGGGTGATGTCCAGATCCCGGCAGGCATCGAGTACGCCGTTGGTCTCGGAGGCGCGATCTAGAAGACTGTACCTGACCTGGTTGGAGGCGAGCCTGACGCCGTGGGAAGCGAGGCGGTCATGGGCGCGCCTCATCTGCTCCGCGCCGTAGTTGCTGACGCCGACCTGTCGCACCTTGCCTTCGCGGACCACTTCGGCAAGAGCGTCCATCAGGCCCATCGCTCTCGGGAGCGGGGAGGGGAAGTGGATCTGGTACAGGTCGATCGTCGAGACCCCGAGACGCTCCAGGCTCCGGTCCACCGCCGAGATCAAAGACCGCGGGCTCAGACGATAAGGGAGTGGGGCGAACTTCGTGGCGATGACCGGCGTCCCATCGAATCCGCCCTCGCGCAAGACTTCGCCGATGATCCGCTCCGAAGCTCCGTTGCCGTAGATCTCCGCCGTGTCGAAGAGCGTGACTCCTTCCGCCATGCTGGCCCGGAAAGCGTCGCCTACCTCCCGGCGACCGTACTCCTGCCCGTATCCCCAAAGCCTGGAAGTCCCCCAGGCCCACGCCCCAACCCCCAGGGGCGCGACCTTCAAATCCCCGGCCAGGCCCTCCGTAACCTCGCGCTGCATAGTCCCTCCTCGGACGCCGCCAAATGAGGAGGGTATAGCACGCCCGGCATGGCCTCGGAACTCAGGCCGGAGGTGTCGTCGCCCCGGCGTTTACGCTCCGCCGGGCCCCGGCGAGATGGAGGCTTCGCACGGCAGCGGCACCGGGACGCCGCTCGTCTCGTCGAAGATCAAGG
>JACDGB010000367.1 GCA_013815485.1 Rubrobacter sp. | reverse complement strand
GTTTGCAGGTAAAAAAGAGAGCCGACGAGCGGACTCGAACCGCTGACCTGCTCATTACGAGTGATGCATCGGGCGTTGCAGAGGTGTGCAGGAGACTGCAAATGCCGCTTATTTGGGCTGGTTTCTTTGCACTGCCTTGCCCTCTGTTGCACCGGTTTGCGCTCGCGGTGGTGTCAGAGTGGTGTCATTTGGTGCCGAGGCTTCTAACTCGGGCTGTCCCGCCCCTTCCGCTAACGTGGTCCTGTGAAACTGTGCTTCCGCGGAGATCGAGACTGTCTGCTTCAGAAAAACCGAACGGCGATAGGCGATCGGGCTGCGTCGGCGGTTAGTAACCGCCAGCCACCTTCATCGTCCCCTTTCACGAAATGTCTGCCTGGCGGTCGATGTAGTACTTACCGGTTCCAAAAGGCTAAACTCTCCAAGGGCATCCTTTCACTCCGACGAGCAGTATTTTGGTGTCCTTTGTCCATCCCTAACCCGTTTCTACTTCCGGTTCGCCACCGAAGAAGGTGCTCCAGGGCATATCTAACGGCGCGTCCGCAGCGACTATGGAGTGCAGATACCGCATCAGCGGGAAGTCTTCCGGTTCGACGATCCCGCGCTGGGTAAGCTTCGGAAGCGCACCGCCGATGACCTCGATGGCCGCCGCTCCCTCCAGCGTTACCCCAGGCATACGCCCACGCGCCTCCGAAAAGCGCAGCCCCGAACCGACGAGCCGTCCCACCTTCACGTTGCGCCCTCCCATGCTGGTGACGAACATGTCCCCGACTCCGGCAAGCCCGTAGGGCGTCTCCGGTTCGCCGCCAAGCAGTTCCATGTATTCGCCGAGCTCCCGCGTCGCCTGCCCGAAGACCGCCGCCCCGTAATCGTAGTTGCGGTATCGCGCCTCCGACTCGCCCTTGCCGTCCAAGATGCCCTCCATGAAACCGACCCCGAGGGCGTAGCAGTTCTTGGTCGCCGCGCATACCTCGACGCCGACGAAGTCGGTCGAGGTCCACACGCGGTAGTAGGGCGTTCGGAAGAGGCCGGACATCTTCGCCGATACGCCCGCGTCGCGGCTCGTGAAGACCACGCAGGTGTCCCGCCGCACGGCGACCTCGCCCGCGATGGAGGGTCCCGCGATAGCCGACCAGGAGACTCGTTCCCGGAGCTCCTCCGGCACCTCATCGGCTAGGACGTCGGGAAGGATGCGCAGGTCGCCGCCGTCCGTGGCCTCCATCCCCTTGGCGATAGAGATAACGTGCATGCCGGGTTCGAGCAGCGACGCCAGCTGCTCGCCCGCCCAGCGCACCCCGAACGAGTTGACCCCGCTCATGACGACCTCGGCGCCTTCGAACGCCGCCTCGGCGTCTTCCAGATGGTAGGCACGGACGGTCTCGGGGACCTCGAGGTCCAGGCCCGGGTGCACGCCGGTCTTTTTGATGGAGTCGATGATGTCGCGGTCGAGATGTGTGCCGACGAGCCGCACATCGTGTCCGTTATCGGAGAGCGGAAAGGCGAGTGCGGTGGCCATCACTCCCGAGCCCAGGATACTCACTGTCGTCATTTCACTCCCTCCCGAGCACCATAATGGGTGAGTGCACCCGCCAAATGGCGTTCTTTCGTGGCCATTTCGACCCTGTTTTCGAAACCAAACGCTTGGCCGGCCAAGAAGTTCAAGCGGTCCCTACCCGGCCAATTGCGTCTCTTCGAACTGTGGCAGATGACCTTCGTGTAGATGGCGTGTGGCCTAGGGGATGGCGACCCCGAAGTTCCGGAATGACCCGAGGCTGCCTCCTCTAAGGTGCCTCGCGCCAGATCCCGCATGACGTGGGAAGATGTGGTCTCTGCGGTCCCGGATTCAAACTCCACGCTATCATCCTCCTCGTCTATTGTCTCACAGCGGTGTTCATGGACGATGAGCCCCGACCTCGTAGCCGCAGTGGGTGAACCAGCCCATCGCGTCCCGCGCCGTGACGGCCGAGAGAGCCCGGCCGATGGCCTCAACGAGCAACCCGCGGTTGCGGGCGGCAGAGCCTTCCTTAGCAGCGCCTTTATCTTGCTGAAGGCCTCCTCGATGGGTGAGAAGTCCGGGGAGTAGGCCGGCAGGAACAAAAGCTCGCAGCCCCGCGCCTCCACCAACTCGCGCACCCTTTCGCTCTTGTGCGCGCCGAGGTTGTCCAAGACGACCACCTGCCCCGGCAAAAGCGAGGGCGCCAGGACCTCCTCGACGTAGACCTCGAAGACCGCCTTGGTCGTGGAGCCTACAACCGCCATGGAAGGCCCCATCCCTTCGTGGGTCATGCTCGCAATGAGCGTGGTGTTCTTACCGCGGTTGCGGGGCACCTTTCCATAGGCCCTCTCGCCCCGTGGGGCCCGCGCCCGCAGACGGGTCATGGAGGTGTGCATCCCGCACTCGTCCACGAACACGAGCAGAGGCGCGGGTCGAACCTTCCTACCCCTTCGCGCCAGCCCTTGCGCGCCAGCCCTTGCGCGCCAGCCCTTGCGCGCCTGTTCGTCTCGCGCTTGCGCGGGGAGGGACTTTTTTTGAGCGGCAGACCCAGGGGCGAGAAGGCACGGCTGACGGTGGCCGTCGAGACTTCCATCCCTTGGGCCTCCTCAAAGAGCTCGCGGTGCTCTTTGAGGGTGAGGTCGGGGTTGGACTTAGCCTGGGCCGGCAGGGCGGCCAGCAGAGCCTCGCGCTTGCGCGGGGAGGGTCCGGGGATCGGTTCCGGATCGATGTCGCCGGTCTCGCGACGCTTCTTGAGCCAACGCTTGACGCTTGCCGGCGACACCGAGAAGGCCTCGACGACCGCCGCGCGAGGCATCCCGCGGTCGACGGCCGCCAGGACCTTGAGCCTGAGATCCTTCGAGTACGCTTTCATGCCAGCAGTCTCTCACTAGCTCAATAACCACGCAACCCGCTGTCAGGCCCCGAACGGGAAGCGTAATGCTCATCAGTTCCACCCCCCGACCCGGTCGTCGCCCCCGGCCAGCAGGTCGCGCCGAGGCGTCCTTGGGGGCCGATGCCTCGTGGAGGCGTCTCGAGGACG
>JACDGB010000366.1 GCA_013815485.1 Rubrobacter sp. | reverse complement strand
GCCTTCTACCGGCGCTTGGTCCGCGCGCTGGCGGATTTCTTCGGCTGCGATCCCATCGAGGCGGAGGTGCTCGCAGCTCGCCAGGAGAGGGAAGTGTGGGATCACACCGGCGTGCTGCTGCGGGCCGCGAATATAGAGGCTCTGCTCCTCGATATTGGCTACCCGCCTCCCGAAGAGGTACTGTCGGAGGAAGAACTCGCAGAGTTGGCGAACTGCCGCATTGGACCGATGCCGCGCCTGGAGACGCTGATGGAGCGCCTGCTGTCCGAGCACGACTCCCTGGGAGAAGTGAAAGACGCGCTCGCGGATGCCCTGGAAGACGTGCGGGGCCAGGGTTACGTGGCGCTCAAGAGCATCGTCGCATACCGCACTGGGTTGAACCTCCGGGAGTGGCCGGAGGAGGATGCGGAGGCTTCATTTCAGGAGTTCCGGCGGGACATGCGGGAGGGCACGGCGCGGCTGGCCCACAAGCCGCTGCTCGATACCCTGCTGCACGCCGCATTCTCCGAGGCGGCCCGCCAGGAGGTCCCGGTCCAGTTCCACGTCGGATACGGCGATGCCGACACGGACCTCTTGCTCGGCAACCCGTTGCTCCTGCGGGCCGTGCTACAGCGACCAGATTACCATTCCATGCCGGTGGTGTTGCTGCACGAATGCTACCCGTACACTCGTCAGGGCGGATACTTGGCCGCCGTCTACGAGAACGTGTACCTGGACCTCTCCTACGGCATCCCGCTCCTCGGCTTCGGCGAGATGCTGTCGTTCACCCGGCAGGCGCTCGGCGTCGCCCCGATCTCCAAGCTCATGTACAGCTCCGATGGCATAGGCGTGCCGGAGTTGCACTGGATGAGCGCCATGGACGGGCGGCGCGTACTCGGACAGTCGCTCGGAGAGATGGTGAAGCACGGAGAGTTGAGCTTTTCCGAGGCCGAATCCGCTGGCGAGAGCGTACTACGCGGAAACGCGATCCGCCTGTACCAGTTGCCGTCGGATTAAGCGTCCAGTACGCAGTCTGAAAGCGGACTGCCGATGCAGATTAGACGGTAGCCCTTCTCCTGGTCTTCATCGTCGAGGGCGAAGGCGAGATCCTGGTCCATCTCGCCTTCGAGACACTTCTGCATACAAGTCGTGCAAGTCCCACTGCGGCAATCGTAGGGAAGCGTGAGCCCGGCGTGCTCGGCTTCCTCCAGGATGTACTCGTCCTCGGCCACGTCTATCGTGACGCCGCGCTTCTTGAAGGTGACTTTGTGGGTTCTAGCCATGCTCTCTCCTGACAGAATAGCTCCGGCCCCGAATGTTGCGGAGCCGGAGCTATTAAGGTTGCGGGTTTCAGCTTTTCCTGATGCCTGAAATCTACCTCTGCTCGAAGTCCTCGCCGGGCGCGCCACAGACGGGGCACTCCTCGGGGGGCTGGATGCCTTCCATCTCCTCGCCGCAGGTCGCGCAGGCCATCGTGACGGTCATCGGCGGGTGCGGGGCCTCGCCGTTCTCGGCCTCGATGCTCTCGCCGGTGTCTTTGGCAAGGTCCGCTATGGAGACCTTGCCGGTTATGACATCCTCCATCGTGGTCCTGGCCCCGGAGAGCGATTCCTCGACTAGGGGGAGGTCTATGTGCGTGACGCCGCTCTCGCGGGCGAGCTTCTCGGTCATGTTGCGCGAGATGTTCCGCATGAAGCCTTTGGGCGCGCGGTCGAGACGCTCGATGGCGTCCGCAGTCCAGGCGAACTCCTTGCTGCCACCCTCTGGGACCAGCGCGCCAGCTTTCTGGAAGGCGGAGTGGTCTATGGGACACGCGCCGCCGCTCGTCTCCTGCACCTGCTGCTTGGCGTGGCTCACCGGACAGCCGCCGGACTTTACTTCGGGGGCCTCGCGGCCTGTCTCCTCGCTGTACTGCTGCTCGACGTACTCGCGGGTGATGGTGCTGTAGCCTTTTCTGAGCGCGCTCTTCTCGGCGCGGGCCTTGACCCGGCGCTGCTCCTGCCACTCTTCGAGAGCGTCGAGGAAGGTCTTCGCGTCGTCGGTCCAGTGCAACTCGCGGCCATCGTAGACCTCGGAGGTGCTGAAGGTATCGTCCTCGCCCGCGGTGGCGATCTCCGCGTCCACGGCGTGGAAATGGGTCGGGCCGCTCCCGCAGACGGGACACTTCGCGGGCTTGCCCTTCGCCACGTAGCGGCACACGTCGCACTCGAAGCGGTCGTGGCCCTGCGCGACGCGATGTATCTCTTCCTGGACCTCAGCCGAGACACCCTCGATGTCGCCCTGGTCCTCGGATTTGCCGAAGCCACCTCGCCCCGAGTCGAAGATCTCCTGTTTCGCCGCCGCATCGTCGCCGTTGTCGTTGACGGACCCATTGCCATTGACCTTTGCTCTGTCGGCGGTGCGTTCGTCGAAGTCCTTGAAGAGGGAGTCAATTGGCTTGTCTTCGCCCTGGGCTTCGGCTTCGCGCATCTGGTCTCCGATGGCCCGCATGGACTCCATCGCGCCGGGCGGGAGGATGTTCTTTATTACCTCGTCTATGACGCCTGAGGTAATTACCGTGTAGCCCTTCTCGATGGCGTAACGGATCACGGCCCCCGTCGCCATCCCGACCACGAAGCCTGGGATGCGGTCCATCCTCTCCAGGGACTCCTTGGTCCAGGTCATATGCTCCTGGGCGGTGAGGATATCCGGAGCCTGATATTCGTAGTTGCCGATCAAGACGTTCGTCGGCAGGAACCGCATCATGTTCTCGGTGTTGCCGCCAATGTCCATCTCGTCGTCGGAGTGATAGCCAATGCGGCCCATGACGACCAGCGTCGGCTGTACCTCGTTGACGTACTTCATCGTCTGCTCGAACGGCTTGCCAGCGAGGAGCGTCGTCTTCAGTTCGACGCCTTCTTCCTCGGCGATGTGACGGGCTATCTCAAGGTGTGCCGTGTAGATCTTGGCGAGCCCCGAGTCAATGATCTCCTCGTGCAGCTTCTCCTGCTCCTTGAACCGGAAGACTTTCTGAGCCTTCGAGGAGAGAACCCCGGCGATGGAATGGAACATCGCATAA
>JACDGB010000365.1 GCA_013815485.1 Rubrobacter sp. | reverse complement strand
CGACCACTCGGGAGAGGGTCGTCGCCGTACCCGGACACCCCTCGCACGAGCCGGAGAGGCGCACCCGAACCCGTCCGTCCTCGACACCGAGAATCTCCAGCTTCCCTCCGTGGGACTGGAAGTACGGGTAGACATCCTCCAGGGCGCGCTCCACCTGCGTCCGTTCGTCGGCTTCGGGAAGATCGTACATCTCTAGCAGGGTATGGACGATCGGGTCTTGTGAGATACGCTCCACGGCCTGCTGGCCGCCGATGAGGTCCATGATTCGTCCAATTCCCTGGCGATGAAGTATGTCTATGCCTTCGAGGAGGGCGAAGACCTCCTCGCGGGTCTTCTCGTCCTCTATAGCTTCCATCCGCTCGACGCCGGTTCCTAGCCACTCCAGCAGGTGCTGGAACTCGGAAGGGAGCCCCGAGGCCGGAGAGGCGGTCTGCACGACGGGGATCTGTTTCTTGGAGCGGTCGGACATCAGAGCCGGGAGCCGAGGGGAGCCGACTCTTCGTCCGGGGCGCAGTGGACGCAGGCGTCGCGCGAGACACCCTGGCAGTGCGGGCATTCGGGGCCGCATTCGCCGTGAGCGGCATCCTGCAACCCGGAGAACTCATCGGCGAAGCGCCGACCGCCCTCCTTCGCGCCGAGCTCGCTCAGCCGGTAACGTCCCCCGGTTTCTTCCAGGTGGCCTTCTTCGACGAGGATGTCCAACTGCTCGCGCAGCAGGCTCTCGTCCAGGGCCAGGAAGCTGACCAGGCTATTCACGTCGGCGTCTTCGCCGAAGCCCTCGCCGCGCATCCAGTACATCGCCTGCAGGATGTCGTCGCGGCAGCGCAATGCGCTTACCGGATCGAAGCCCTTGCCGCCGTTGTCGGTCATTTGTTTCGTGCCTCCTTGCGGCCGTTGCCGTTCGTGCGAGGTCTCGCATGGACTTCGGCCTGGATCCAGGCGATAGTTTCCGTCAATCTTTGCTGGCCGATCTCGCCCATGTCCGAGCCCCATTCCTGCTCCACCGGCTCGAGTTCTATCACCGTGGTGTCGGAAGGGAGGGCGTCGAAGTGCTGCGCGATGATGAGAAGGTTCTCCAGGCTTATGACCCCGGTGAGAGCCTCGGAGATGCGTTCCTGCACCAGCTCGGGGTCGGGCTTTTCGGCGAGCCAGGGATAGATATACAGCTTCCCCGGCTCCCGGCCCCGCTCGATGGCCCCGGCGAAGATGGCGCGCCCGAACTTCTTGCCGGGGCTCTCCTCGAACCAGTGGAGGATGGAGATCGGCCCCCACCCGAAGTCCTCTATCTGGACGTCCTCGGGCCACTCCATCTCCTGCATCCGCTCGACTATGACCGACCCGAAAGAGAGGTCGCTCAGGTGCTGGTAGCCGACGCCTGCGACGAGGGTTTTCGAGCCGTCAGCCATCAGCCGTCAGCTTTTCTTGCTTCCGGGCCGGGGCTGCCCGCCGTCCACTGTCTCGCGCTACCAAAGCCTCACCTCCGGTTGCTCTTGCTGAGCGGCTGACAAGCTGACCGGCTCAATCGTCCGCCCCGCACGCGCAGGTATTGACCTCGCGGGTCACGATGCCCTCGTCGGTGTGGACGTGGGTTGTGCATGGCATGCACGGGTCGAACGCCCGGATGGAGCGCTGGATGTCTATGCCCTGGAACTTGCCCTCGGGGCTGTTCTCCAGGATCGGGGTGTTCAAAGCGGCGATCTCGTACATACCCGGCGTCCCCCACGGATCGCGCGGCGAGGCGTTGATGGTCGAAGGAGTGATGATCTGGTAGTTCGTCACAACCCCGTCGTCGAGCATCATGTGGTGGCTGACGTATCCGCGCCCGGCCCCCCAGAACCCGACCCCGAGCCGCTGCCCCTTCGGAACCTTGTACTCCGCGCTAACATCCGTCCGACCCTCCTTCATGAGCTGCATCCCCTGGTTCCAGGTGTTCAGCCCGACGAGAGCGGTGTAGGCGACGCAGTACGCCCGGCCACGGTCGCGCTCGAAGGCGTTCCAAACGTCGGGGATCTTCCACTCCAGTTCCATCTCGGGCATCCGGCCCGCCGGGAGGAGCAGCTTGAGGCTGTGTCCGGTCGGCTCGATGTACGGGTTCTCCGGCATGAGTTGGGCCGCCGCCGTCGTCCACATTCGGGCGGTGCATTCGGCGTCCATCGGCATCCGGTCCCACCGGGGAGAGGTGGACCATGTGTACTTCTCCCGCCAGTTCGGGGCCTGCGGGCGTGGCTTCGTCTCCTTGTTCCACGGGTGGTGCGGGCTGAGCGGCGCGCCGAGCGGGTCGGTCTTGAAAGCCTGGCCCTCCCATTCCTCGTAGAAGGAGTGGTCTATGAACTCCTCCATCCCGAGGTTTATGTTCTGGAGCTTCGTGGTCACGAGTTCGCCGTCCACTATGACGCCCGGCGTGGCCCACCGCTTCTCGCCCCACTCGTTGCAGTTCTCGTAGGTCGCGTCGTATGCCTCCGGGTCGTCCCAGACGCCGAGGTCTATGAGGTTCGCGGGCGTGCGGCCCACGTCGCGGTATTGCGGGTTCGCGTCGTAGAAGAAGTCGCAGATGTCGTCGTAGATCGCCGCGCACTTCTTGGCGTAGTCGAAGAATTGCTGCAAACGAAGGTAGATCTCCTGCATCTTCGAAACGTCTATCGTTGCGCTCACGCCCCCCGGAACCATAGTCTGCGGATGCGGGAACTTGCCCCCGATAAGCGCGTAAGCCTCCTTCGCCACGCGGGTCATGCCCAGAGCCTCCAGGTACAGCGAACCGGAGAGCGCGTTCATGTCGGTCATGAGCTCGCCCATCGTGGCGTAGCCGTGGACGTTGGCGTGCGGAGCCTCGGTCCTCGTCGCGAGTTCCCATATCTCGGGGTTGGTCTTGCGGATGACATTCTCTGAGAAGTCCGGACCTGCGAGCATGAACAGGTGGAGTGGCATGTCGAGGAGATATTCGAGGACCGAGAGCATGTTCCGGATTACTATGCCCATCGGCGGCGGCCTGATGCCTATCGCCATCTCCGTCGCAAGGGCCGCCGTGCCGGAGTGCGTCCC
>JACDGB010000364.1 GCA_013815485.1 Rubrobacter sp. | reverse complement strand
ATCGTCCGCGCGAGCAGCGGGATGGTCCCGGCGGCCCACGCCTGAGGGCTGCACGAGGTCGGGTACTCGACCGGCCCGCGACCCTCCTCCCGCGAATGTCCCCCGAAGACCTCCGGCAGCCGGTGATCGAAGCGTTCCGCGGCCTCGATCAGCGCGACCGCGACCCGGTTGGCCTCCTCCCGGAAACCGTAGCGCCGGAGCCCTTCGGCTATGAGGGCGTTGTCGTGGGGCCAGACGGAACCGTTGTGGTAAGAAACCGGATCGTAGCCGCCCTCTCCCGCCGCCATCGTTCTTATCCCCCAGCCGGAGAACATGGCCTCGCCCATCAAGCGCCCGGCGACGGGGCGAGCCTTGTCTTCTGGCACGATCCCGCTCCACAGCAGGTGCCCGGCGTTGGAGGTTATGGAGTCCACCCGGCGTCCCCGTCCATCGAGTGCGAGTGCGTAGTAGCCGCGACCGGGCATCCAGAAATCGCGGTCGAAGCGGGATCCGAGATCAGCGGCCCTCTCGCGCAGGTCCCTCGCGAGCCGTGCATCGTCCCAGATTGTTTCGGCCAGCCCGGCGGTACGGAGGAGGGCATCGTACACGTAACCCTGAACCTCGCATGGCGCGATGGGACCTTCGGCGCGGGTTCCGTCACGAAAAAGCATGGAGCCTTCCGAGTCTTTCCAGCCCTGGTTCTGGAGGCCGCTGGTCGAGCGTGTCTCGTAGGCGACGTAGCCGTTGACCCGATCGGCTTCGGTGAGGATCCAGGCTAGAGCCCGTCTCGCCGCGCCCTCCAACGCGCTGACGAAGGCGTCGTCGCCGGTCCAGCGCCAGACCTCGTGCAGCAAAACCAGAAACAACGGGGTGGCGTCGGCGGTGCCGTAATACGGGGTCTCAGGACTCTCCCCGAAGAACGCAAGCTCCCCAACCCTGAGTTCGTGCGGGATCTTCCCTACCTCCGCGTCCGTGAAGTCGTCGCGCGCTTCGGCCTGATGCTTGGCGAGAGCCCGCAGCGCGTTCTTCGCCGGCTCGGGAGAGAGGATCATGGCCTCGTACCCGGTGATGAGCGAGTCCCGTCCGAAGAGCGCCATGAACCACGGAGCCCCCGCCGCCGGGACGAGCAACCCATCCCCCGCGTCGAACGAGAGCGATTCCAGATCCACGACGCTCCGCTCCCAACTTCCCCGCAACGCTCCCCACCCGGTCTCAAGCCTCGGGGCCGCGCCGAAGAGCGGCGCGCTCTCCCGCAAACGAACCTCGCGCCCACCCTCCGCAAGACTCACCGTGACACGAAGAACCTTGCTCTCCCCGGATCCCAGACGACAAGAGCAGGAAATGCGTCCAGGTTCCACGACCGCTTCCGTATCGCCGCCCGAGACACGAACCACCGTCCCCCGCGAGAAGTCTCCCCGCCGGTAGGCGAAGCGCAGGCATCCCTCGCCAACCTCTTCGGATAGCTCGCCGCGCACCAAAGGCCGAGCGTAATCCCGCACCTCGTAGATGTCCCGAAAGTCCGCCGAACACTCTAGAAACAAGACAGCTTCTATCTCCCCCTCCGAGGGGTTGGAGATCTCCACTTCCTCCTCCATCCCGCCCCCGACCCAGCGCCGACGCAGGACGCGGGCGCCAGGAGCCCCGGCGGGAAAACCGAGACGAAACTCCGCCTCCGAACCGCGTTCCCGGAAATCTTTGGAGACCGATGTTTCCCCGTTCATCGTGACAACGAACCTGGAGAGATGCCGCATGTCACGATAGAAAAGCCCCTGCCCGGCGTCCCCGTCAAAGTCGCCGCTCCCATCCGAGACGGCGTAAGCACCGGGAGATACCACGCTCGCCACGCCTCCCATCGATCCCGCCCCATTGTCCGGCAAAGCAACCCCCTCGGATCCCTCACAACCCCGCCATCATACAGCGCGACATGCCCGAATCTCTTATTTGACTCTTATTTGACAGAACGTTCAATCGAGAGTAAGCTGTATTTATTGAACAATCAACCAGGAAAGGGATTGGATGGCGGAGGTTGAGGATCGGCGGTCGCAAATCCTGGACGCGGCGTTCGAGGAGTTTGCGGCGAAAGGGTTCAAGGGGGCGACGATCAAGAGCATAGCGAGCGAGGCTGGGGTGAATTCTCCGGCTTTGATCTACCACTATTTCCCGGACAAGGAGGCGCTCTTCAACGCGGTCTTGGAGACTCACGCCCCAATCCGCAGCGCGATAGAGAACCCGGCATCCTTCATGGACCGTCCACCGGAGGAGGTTCTGCCGGAGATCGCGCGGGCCTACTTCGCCACCGTCGCCAACCCGACCAGTCGAAGGATGATGAAGCTCATGTTGGGAGAGGCCATGAGGCGTCCGCAGTTGGCGGAGATGATCGGGCGGGCGACCGCGGTGAGGGTGCTTGGTTTCCTCAAGGGCTACCTCTCGCGCCAGGTCGAGCTCGGTCGGCTGAGGCCCCACGACGTCCGTTCCAGCGCGCGGGCCTTCGTAGGAATGCTCATCCCCCAGGCGGCGGGGAAAATCCTCTTCACCGCGCTGCGCGAGGACGGCCTGGAAGATGAGGAACATATCGAGACCGCAGTGAACATCTTTCTCGAAGGGCTCAAGCCCAAGTAAACAGAAAGGAAGACCCGAAAAAGGAGGTCCGGTCATGGCGAAGACGGCAACGCAAACAGAGGACGCGCTACGCGACGTGACGCGCACCACCTGCGTCGTCGTGGGCGGCGGTCCTGGTGGCGCGGTGCTCGCCCTCCTTCTCGCCCGGAAGGGCGTGGACGTGACGCTACTCGAAGCGCACCCGGACTTCGACAGGGAGTTCCGGGGAGATACGCTGCATCCTTCGGTCATGGAGATCATGGACCAGTTGGGGCTGGCGGATCGGCTGCTGGAGCTGCGTCATAGCAAGGTCAGCAGCTTCACGCTCCAGACGGCGAATGGCCCATTCACCCCCGCCGACCTCTCCCGCCTGAAAACGAAGTTCCCGTACATCACCATCATGCCGCAGAAGAACTTCCTGGAGTTCATTGTCGAGGAGGCGAAACAGTACCCGAGCTTCCGGCT
>JACDGB010000363.1 GCA_013815485.1 Rubrobacter sp. | reverse complement strand
ACGAGCGGTGGGCGACAGGGCCGGAGGGGAGACGTTTCCTCGAAGACTGGCCTGGGCTTTCTGGAGACGCAGCGAAGTATTTGGTCGAGAAGAGAGTCTCGCTCGTCGGGTGCGACACGCTCGCCGTGGACACCGCCGGATCTGAGACGAACCCGGCGCATCATGCGTTGCTCGGCAACGAGGTGTATGTCGTGGAGAACCTGAAGAATCTGGATGCGTTGCCGCCGTTCGCGCTGTTTCTGGCTTTGCCGCTCAAGATCCGGGGCGGGTCCGGGTCGCCAGTGCGGGCGGTCGCGCTCGCGCCCGAAGAAAACGTGGAGGGATAATGGAGATCATTGACATAACCGCGCCCGTGAGCCCCCGATCCGTGATGTGGCCCGGCGACGAGCCACCATCACACGAGTTCACCAGCCACACCGACAGGGGGGATCCGAACACCGTCAGCCGGTGGATCTTGAGCGCGCACACCGGCACCCATGTGGACGCCAGGATGCACTTCATCCCCGGCGGGTGGCCGATGCAAGAACTGGACCTCGCGCGATGCGTCGGACCATGCCGGGTCGTGGACCTGACGCACGTTGATGGTCACATCGGCCGGGCGGACCTGGAGGCGGCCGGGGTCGCGGGGACGGCGCGTTTGATCCTGAAGACCCGTAATTCGGAGCAAAGGTTGCTGGAGCGGGATGGGTTCGAGGAGGGGTATGCAGCCATCTCGCGGGAGGCGGCGGAGTATCTGGTGGAGATCGGGGCTGAGACCGTCGGGGTGGATTATCTCTCCGTCGAGCCTTTCGAGGATGGGGAGTTCCGCACGCATCACGCCCTGCTCGGGGAGGACGTGGTCTTGCTGGAAGGGCTCGTGCTGGCCGATGTCGAACCGGGGGAGTATGTGCTGGCTTGTCTGCCGATCAAACTGTCGGGGTCTGACGGCGCACCGGCCCGCGCTATCCTGATGCGAGATTCTCAATAGGAGGTTTTGCCATGAAAGCCATCGTGTGGAATGGACCGGAGGAGATGTCGGTCGAGGAGATGGAAGAACCACGGGTCGCGCCGGGGACCGTGATCGTCCGCCCCGAAGCAGCCGGTATCTGCGGATCCGAGATCGAAGGTTACCTCGGACGGATGGGCAACCGCACCCCACCACTGGTAATGGGCCACGAGTTCGCCGGTACTGTCACCGAGATCGGCGAGGGCGTGAACGAGGATCTTCTGGGCCGCGTGGTGGCGGTGAACCCGCTCTCCTCTGACGGGACGTGCCCGCTGTGCCGCGCCGGAAACACCAACCTCTGCCCGAATCGCGCCCTCATCGGTATCCACTCCCCTGGCGGCTTCGCCGGGTACACGCTCGCCCCGGTCGAGAACGTATATCCGCTCCCCGAAGGCGTCGAGGCACGAACGGGCGCCCTGGCCGAGCCGCTGGCGAACGGGGTTCACGCCGCTAGGCTGGGACTGGCTGGACATACCGTGGAGCGCGCAGTGGTGATCGGGGCTGGCACCATCGGCCTGATGTGCCTCCAGGCGGCGGTCCTCGAAGGTATCCCGAATGTCTCCGTCTCCGTCATCGAGCCGCACGATGCCCGAAGGGAGCAAGCACTGGAGCTGGGGGCAGGCGCGGCATACGCCTCGGGCGAGGAAGCCCGCGAGGCTCTGGAAGGACCGACCGAAGGGCTCGGGGCTGGCCTCGTCTTCGATGCCGTGGGCGCGGAGGTCACGCGCCAGATGGCCCTCGATCTAATGCGGCCCGGCGGAAGAACCGTCTTCGTGGGGCTGCATGACGACGACACCACTTTGGGTTTTCACGGTGTTGTCCGGGGGCAGTTCGATTTGCAGGGTTCGTATGCTTATACGGGCGAGGATTATGAGCGGGCATTGGAGTGGCTTGTCGCGGGCAAAGCTGGCATCGGGGAGTTGCCGCCGGTGTTGCCGTTGGAGGAGGGGCCTGGGGCGTTCGCGGAGTTGGTGCGGGGGCCTTCGGCCCGGATCAAGGTGTTCCTTGCGGAGATGGGAGAATAGTGATGGAGAACGGAGCACTTTCGGGGAAGACGGCGGTCGTGATCGGGGCGAGCAGTGGGATCGGGCTGGCAACGGCGAACCTGTTCGTGGATCATGGGGCGAAGGTCCACGCCGCCGCCCGCCGCCGCGAGGTGATAGAGGAGGGCGCGGCTGGCGTAACGGCGCACGCACTCGACATCTCTGATTCGGAGGCTGTCTGGCGGGTGGTGGAGGAGATCGGGGATTCGGACGGAATAGATATTCTCGCGGTGCCTGCGGGGATGAACTTCCCGGAGCGGCGTTTCGAGCAGCTAACGGCGGAGAAGTGGGACCAGATGATCTCGGTGAACCTCTCCGGTGCTTTCTATGCCGTGCGGGCCGCGCTTCCGTATTTGCGTTCCTCTGAGGGACTTGTGATCCTGATATCCAGCGTCTCGGGCCGCTGGCCTGACGCTTCCGGCCCTGCGTACCAGGCGTCGAAGGCCGGGATGATCGAACTCGCCCACGCCGTCGGCTTCGAGGAACACACGAACGGCGTGCGCTGCACCGCTATCCTGCCCGGCATCGTGGACACTCCCATCCTCGATAATCGCCCCGAGCCGCCATCGAAGGAGGTCAGGGACGCCAGCCTCAAACCGGAGGACGTGGCCCAGGCTTGCCTGTTCGTCGCCACGCTTCCGCCACACGCTTACGTCCCCGAACTCACCATGATCCCGACCGCGATACAAGCTTTCGGCAAGACGAGCATCGCGAGTCCGCCAGTGTAGCGGAGTCGGGAAAAGAAAAACACGACTCACGGCTTACGATCTCACGAATTACGACCGGAACGAGACGCGAAGTTATCAACCGGAACAAAATCTGGAGGTGGATGGATGATCTCGGATAACGGAAGGTCCGGGCGCCGGTTGCGTTCGCGGGATTGGTTCGATAATCCGGAGCGGATGGATCAGACCGCGCTGTATCTGGAGCGTTTCATGAATTATGGGATCACGCCGGATGAGCTTCGCTCGGGGAGGCCCATCGTCGGAATCTCGCAGACTGGCAGCGACCTGGTTC
>JACDGB010000362.1 GCA_013815485.1 Rubrobacter sp. | reverse complement strand
GATGCCGTTCTCCTGGACGAGCCGAAAGTGGACGCCGGACTCGCCGACGATCTCCGCGACGAAACGCGCCGCCCGGTATGCAGGATGCTCTGGTCCACGCGGGATGAGATCAGCCCCAACGCCGCGCACTTCGATAGACGGAGCGGAGGCCCGGTCCAGGCTCACGCGCATGGAAAGAGACAAAGCCAACCCAACCGCGTCGTAGCCAGGTCCCAGGTTCGCCGAGGTAGCCGGGACGCGGACGGAGATCACGAAGGGCGCGGGAGTCGGAAAGGGCTGGAAGTGGCCGTGTTTTCTTCGAGGGTCAGGACCACTACTCGATTGCCTTTGCGACGGCCTCGAAGGTTGCCTCGACGGGCTCAGGCAGCTCCGCTCTCTTGAGGATCACATCCGGGTCCTTCAGGCCGTGGCCGGTGAGGACGCTTACGATCGTGCCCTCGGGGGCGCGTCCTTCTCGGGCTAGCTTGAGGAGACCGGCGATGCCCGCGGCGGAGGCCGGCTCGCAGAATACGCCCTCCTCCCGCGCCAGAAGCAACTGGGCCGCCAGTATCTCTTCGTCGGTGACGCTCTCGATGAGGCCGCCGGACTCGCGCATCGCGGAGAGCGCGCCTTCCTTGCTCGCGGGTGAGCCTATGCGGATTGCGCTCGCCACCGTCTCCGGCTCCTCGAAGTCATGGCCCGTCACCAGCGGGGACGCGCCTTCCGCCTGGAAACCGAGCATTCTCGGTGTGCCGTCGGCGTGTCCGGCGTCGCGCCATTCGGAGAAGCCCTTCCAGTAGGCGGTGATGTTCCCTGCGTTGCCGACGGGGATGGCGAGGGCGTCTGGCGGGTGGCCGAGAGCTTCGCAGACCTCGAAAGCGGCTGTCTTTTGGCCCTCGATGCGGTCGGGGTTCACGGAGTTGACGAGGGCCACGTCGTCGCGGTCTTCGTCCAGCCGACGAGAGAGTTTCAGGGCGGCGTCGAAGTTGCCTTTGATCTGCACGATCCGGGCGCCGTGGGCCAGGATCTGGACGGCCTTGCCCATGGCGATCTTGCCCGCCGGCACAACGACGAGACAATCGAGACCGGATCGCGCAGCATATGCTGCGGCTGATGCAGCCGTATTACCGGTCGAGGCGCAGACGCAGACGCGGTTCCCGGCGGCCTTCGCCCGGCTGAGGGCGACAGTCATGCCGCGGTCCTTGAAGGATCCCGTCGGGTTCATCCCCTCGAACTTGAGATGGACCTTCGCCCCGACGCGCTCGGAGACGCGAGAGGCTTCTATGAGCGGCGTGTCCCCCTCGCCGATTGAGGAGATAGCGTGGTCGGGAACCTCGGGCAGCCACTTGCGATAGCTCCGAATAACGCCCCGCCTGAATGTCTGAGCCCGAACGTCCAAAATAGTCGCGCCTTTCGAGAGAGCAGCCTTACCGGGGCTGGAGGTCATTGCATCGGAAAGCTATCATGCCCGCTCCTGGCGTTTCAAGCGCGTGGCGCGGGGTCTTCGGGATAGAACTTCCGCAGTAGCGGGCCTGTGATCTCCTCGACGATCCGGGCCTGTTCCGGGGTGAGATCATCTCGCCATCCTCCTGGCGTGCCCTTGCGATAGAATTTGCCGGCCCCCTTCTCACTCTCCGGCAACCGCTCCCACGAGTGCCGCTCGACCGCCTGAGCGAGATCTTTTTCTTGCACGAAGATCCCGAGTTCGGAGTAGATGCGCGTCATTGTGCCGGGAGTATCGGCTCGGAGGTCTTCGTAGCGCACTAGTGTTTTGCGTCCGCGATGGGCTTCGTAGGCTTCGCGGGCCTTCATCATGTGCCGCCGGTACGAGTCGGCCCTCCGGCGCACGAAGCGGTCGGGTCGCTCGTCGGCTAGGTTCTGGCGATTTGGCTGGTCGCCGCCGCGCCATTCGTGCAGCCAGCTCTCTCCCTTCGCGCCGTCCAGGGAGGAGGCCACGGCGTCTCTCGGGTCACGGACCAGCAGGATCATGCGGCTCTCCGGCAATGCTTCCATGAGGAGCGGCGCGCCCGTGGAGCCGTTTGGCTCCTTCACGATCAGGTATTCGTTGGGCGTGAGGCGTGGATGCGAGAGACGGATGCCATCGAGGACGAAGGTTCTTATGGATTGGATCCAACCGCGCCGAATTGGATCCCCCATGATGAAATCGGAGGAGAGCAAATTCCCCTCCTGTGCCCTAGCATGGAAGTCTCCGAAGAGCCGCCCGACCATCGGCTCCTCCCAGACGCGATGATGCTCCATCTCGGCCATCATGCTTTTGAGCCACGTCGAGCCAGATCTCCCCGAACCGAAGATCCAAACTATGTTCTCCGGGATGACGCCGTCCGTCCGGTGAGCCGTCCCGGTCGTGAGCCTGGCCTGGTGAAGACGGCCTCTCAGCCGATGATAGGCTCGCCGGAGCTTCGGGTTGCGCCGGGCAAGACCTTTGAGCGAACGGCGGTTATTGTCCACGAACTTTCTCATCCTTTCCGGCGGCCAGTCTAGCAGACGAACTCCGCCATATTCTCGCCGGTGGTAACCAGACGCTCACTGTGCTTGACTGAAGAGATGGCGGAGTTCGTCAACAGGAAAGGCATCGTGCTGGCCGGCGGGTCCGGGACGCGGCTGTATCCGCTGACCCATGTGGTCAGCAAGCAACTCTTGCCGGTCTACGATAAACCCCTGATCTACTACCCTCTGAGCACCCTGATGCTCGCGGGCATCAGGGACATACTCGTGATCTCCACCCCCGAGGATCTGCCGCGCTTCGAGCGGCTGCTGGGCGATGGCTCCCATTGGGGCATCTCCCTGAGTTACGCAGTTCAGCCCGAGCCTCTGGGCCTCGCCGACGCCTTCGTGGTGGGGCGGGAGTTCGTCGGGGCTGACCCTGTGGCACTGGTGCTCGGGGACAATATCTTCTACGGCCAGGGCTTCGGACAAACGTTGCGAAGAGCGGCGGCGCGGACTGACGGCGCTACGGTCTTCGGGTACTACGTGAGGGACCCGGAGCGGTATGGCGTGGTCGAGTTCGATGGGGATGGGACGGTCCTCTCCATCGAGGAGAAGCCAGAGA
>JACDGB010000361.1 GCA_013815485.1 Rubrobacter sp. | reverse complement strand
CTCCGGAGCGGACCCTCTTCTGGGCCTCGGTGTTGCTGCCATATAACTGGGAGCCGTCCCACCAGTGGGTCTCGGTGTTCAGGTATGTGGGAGGAGAGGTATCGTCCGGTGGGTGGGCCGGGTCTTTGCGGGTGCGCATGACCTGCATCGGGCGTTCCTGGGTCCAGGGATCGTCTTCGGTCAGATCCAGCTTCCACGGGTTCTCCGTCTCGCTCTTGCCGTGGCTGAACCAGTCCCGGATCATGAACTGCAACCACGCCCCCGCCAGCACGTTGAGCGTGGTCGCGGGCAGGAACTCGTGGCGTGTCAACAACTCCCGGCTGACCGTTCGAGGACTCGGCCTGAGCAATGCCCAATCATTCTCGGGATGAGTGAGCTCGACGGGCACGTTCCGTCCGAAGCGCGTCCCGGCGCTCCCCATCGCGGTGTCCTCCAGGTCGTTGAAGGTCCCGTCCACCGTGCGCGCGGTGAGGTGACGCCCACCTTCCGGCGGTAGTTTTTCTCCCGGCGCTGAAGACGTGTCGTGCAGGTTGCTCTCCCGCAGCCTCATTCGCAGTCCCACGAGGGTGAGAAGTCCCATCGGGACCGGCAGTTTGTGCCACCGGAACTTCTGGTCGAGGGCTTCGGTTGTCCGGGTGAACAGCCGCGAGAACAGAGAAAGGGCCATCATCGAAATCCTTTCGTTAAGTTATGCATCATTCCCCACCGCACGCTCCTAATCGAAGCAGGTAGCGATGAATTGTGGATGAATCCGATGAGCTGGGCAACCCGGCTGCTACCGTCATACGGGGGTGCGGAGGAACCGCTTCTTGATGTACAGTGAGTAAGACAACGATTGTTGCGAGGAGGACAAGATGAAGCGCCTGGTGGAATTTCCCTCGGACGGCGGCGAGACAGTCCTGGTGGAGGTAGAGGATCTGGCATCGGCGGGTCAGACGCGGCGCGGCCTGTCCGCGTCGGCGGTGGTCGAGCGAGCGCAGACTTCATTCGAAGACGCGCTGGAGAAGACCCGGCCCATCGCGTCCGGCTTGATCGGAAAGCTACGCGAAATAGGAGATTCGGCCGTGGAACCGCCGGATGAGATCCAGGTAGAGTTCGGGCTGCTGTTAAGCGCCGAGGCAGGGGCCGTGCTGGCGGCGGCGAGCGCCACGGCCAACTTCAAGGTCACCATGACGTGGAGGAAGGATCCCACGTAGCCTCGGAATCTCGCCCCGGCGGGCTCCGAAGCAAACGAACACAACGCGGCGTCTTTCGCGCCTCCACGGCAAGCCGATTCATCGCCGATTCATCCAGCCTTGCTATACAGGCCCGTGACAACCAGGAAAACGGCTCACCGGCCTCCGATAGTATCGTTTGAGTCATAATGGGTGTATACTGGCTCTGCTGCCTCAAGGGTGTGGAGACGAAAGATGGATAGACAAAGTGGCTCGACGGTGGATCCCTGGGACTACCTCGACTTCGAGTTGGAGATCCGCGAGGGTGGCCCTCGGGAATATCCCGTCGCGGTTCGTTCGCCGGCGGGGGAGGCTCTGGGGGAGATGAAGTTTCCCTTCGACGAGTGGCAGTTGGGTCACAGGCTACAGGCGCTGGAGATATCCTTGCTCCGTTCCAGTGGGACGCGGCGGCGGATAGCTTCGGCCGAGGAACAGACCGTGCAGGACTTCGGCCGCAGCCTCTTCGATGCGCTCCTGGCGGGTGAGGTTCGCACCCGCTACGAGGTGAGCCTACGGGAGGCGAGGCGGCAAAACAGGGGGTTGCGCCTGAAACTGCGCATCCAGCCGCCCGAGCTTGCGGTTCTGCCCTGGGAGTTCCTCTATGATGCGGAGCGAGACCGGTACCCCTGTCTCTCCAACAAGACGCCGCTCGTACGGTACCTGGATCTCCCCGAACCCGTGGAACCCGTGCGTGTGAGCCCTCCTTTACGGGTTCTGGGGATGGTGACAAGTCCTCAGGGTCTGGCGCCGCTGGACGTGGAGCACGAGAAGCGGCTCGTGGAGGAAGCCCTGAAAGAGTTGCGGACGGGCGGGCTGGTGGAGTTGACCTGGCTGGAGGGGCAGACCTGGCGTCACCTTCAGCGCAGGATGCGGCTCGGGGAGTGGCACATCTTCCACTTTATAGGTCACGGCGGCTTCGACCCGGCTACGGAGGAGGGCGCTATCGCCCTGGCCGGGGAAGACGGGCGCCTGAATCTGCTGCGGGCGAGGAGCCTGGCCGAGCTGCTAAACGACCACTACCCTTTGCGTCTGGCCTTCCTGAACTCCTGCGAGGGGGCCAGGGGCAACGACAGCGACGCCTTTTCAAGCACCGCCGCGACCCTGGTGCGTTGTGGCATACCGGCCGTGGTGGCGATGCAGTACGAGATCACCGACAAGGCGGCGATCGAGTTTTCACGCGACTTTTACGAGGCGGTGGCCGACGGATTGCCGATAGACGCGGCGGTGACCGAGGCGCGGGCGGCGGTCAGCATGGACAGCATGCTGGAGTGGGGGACTCCGGTCCTGTACATGCGCTCGCCGGACGGGCGCCTGTTCGACATCCAGAAGGAAGAAAGAGAAGAGGAGGAGGATCCGCTTCTCCGGTATCGTGAGAGCCTGGAATCGGCGTGGGCGGACGGAGAGTTGCGCGAGGACGAGGTAGAGAGACTCCGGGACCTGGCATACAGGCTCGCCCCGGCCGCCGTGGCCGGCATCGAGCGCGATGTGATGGGTGACACCATCAAGGGAATCCTCGAAAGCCAGGAGCGGGTTGCCGGGGAACGCTATCGCGAGGCGGTAAAGCAAGCATGGACGGACGACAGGCTGGAAGAGGCGGACGCGGAGCGGCTCGATGCCCTGGTGGATGAGTTGAGTTTGAGCGCGGAGACCGCCTTCGAGATCGAACGCGAGGTCACGGGCGATACCGTCCGGGCGATTCTGCAGCGTCAGGACACGGAAGAGCAGGAGCGCCAGAGCTACTTGGGCGAGCTGTACGGTCAGGGCATCCGGCACCTCGATGCCGGGGAGTGGCGGCAGGCGCTCGGGTGTTTCGAGGAGGTTCAGCGGCTGGAGCCCGGCTA
>JACDGB010000061.1:6488-8205 GCA_013815485.1 Rubrobacter sp. | reverse complement strand
CCGCGACATCGAAAGGAGCTTGGGACGTGACGATGATCGGCGCCGAGAGGCCGGAGACCAGGGTCGAGGTGATCTTGGGTGTGGACACACACCTCGAGTTCCACGTGGCGGTGGCTGTGGACCATCTGGGTAGACGCCTGGGCGAGTCGAGCGTGCCAACGACCACGAAGGGTTATGAGAGGCTCCTCTGTTGGGCGGAGGGCTTTGGCCCCGTGAGGTGTGCTGGGGTAGAAGGTAGGACCGTGAGTAGCCCTACGATCTAAGCGGGTCGCGGGGTAGGCTTACCGCGACGCCCCGGCGGGCCGGGGATGGCTTGTGAGTAGCTGCCGCCTCTTGGGGTATGGCTGCCGTTTGCATCGTCCCCTCGGCCCGCTCAGGGATCTCCTGAGACCGCTAATCGGGATTCGCGACGAACAGAGATCGCCGAGTAAGGGCTAGGACGGCTGGAGGACCCGGGGGGCAGCAGCGGAGCGACGGCGGGAGCGGAGGAGGTCGGAGATGCGGTTGTGGGTAGGGTTCGACGTCGGGAAGGCCTTCCACTGGGTCTGCGTTCTGGACGACGAGGGCGAGGTCTTGCTCTCTCGCAGGGTAGAGGCCGAAGAGCGGGACATCGAGACCTGCTGCGAAGAGATCGCCGCACTCGGTAGATCGGACGAACGTCTGGTGGCGACGGATCTGTTGGGAGGACCCGCGACGCTGCTTGAGGCAGTGCTGCTCGGACGGGGCGAGCGGCTGTTCCACCTGCCCGGAATAGCGGTCAATCGGGCCCGCGACGGTTACCGTGGCGAGTCCAAGAGCGACGCGAGGGACGCCCGCGTGATCGCCGACCAGATCAGAATGAGATGGCGCTCTTTGCAGGAGGTGCGTCCCCGCGAAGACGCGGCGGCGGAGCTGCGGACGCTGGTCGCCCACCGCCGCAGTTTGGTGGAGGACCAGGCCCGCGTCATTACCCGGTTGCGGGCGCTCCTGCTGGAGGTCTTCCCGGGCCTGGAGGCCGCCCTCGACCTTAGTACGGACCGGGCGCTGCTGGCGACCACGAGGGTCGCTACGCCCTCGGCGGCCCGCAGGTTGGGCGCCTCCCGTCTCGCCCGCTGGCTCAAGGACCGGGGCATTCGTAGGTCCGAGGAGCTGGCCGGGAAGGTGGTCGAGGCAGCGAAGGTGCAGCGCCGCGAGCTGCCGGCCGCCGAGACGAAGGCCGCGCTCGTCTCCGAGATGGCCGCGGAGGTCCTGAGGACCAGGGGGCGCGTCGCCACCGTAGACACCAGGCTGGAAGAGCTCATGGCCGCGAAACCGGAGGCGGCGGTGGTGCGCAGCATGCCCGGCATGGGCCCGTTGTTCACCGCCGAGTTCCTCTCGGAGGTCGGCGACTCTTCCCGCTTCGCTTCGGCCGACGCCCTGGCCGCGGCCGCCGGTCTGGTTCCCGCCACGCGCCAGTCCGGCGACGGTAGCTTCCAACGAAGGGCCAGACGCGGCAATAGGAGGCTGAAGAACCTACTCTACCGCTCCGCCTTCAGTTGCACCGTCCACCACGCGCCCAGCAGGATCTACTATCTGCGTAAGCGGGCGGAGGGCAAGGCCCACCACCGGGCCGTGATCGCTCTAGCCAGACGCAGGGTGAACGTTTTGTGGGCGATGCTCCGAGACGGGGAGCTCTACCGAGATCCGGTTGCCGAAGCGGCTTGACTACACCATCGGGATGCAACGGTGCAGCAACGCG
>JACDGB010000061.1:0-6478 GCA_013815485.1 Rubrobacter sp. | reverse complement strand
CTTAGAGAAAGCAGCGTTTTGCAGGTAAAACGGTAAGCAGGGTGAAGGGTCGGGGTTTGTGTCGGGGCCTGTGTGTAGAAACGGTGCAGCAACGCGCTGATGGAAGCACGTTATTGTTTGCTCGTCGATTTAAGAGCTTTTGCGACCGCATGGATGCCACTGTGTTTGGCACGCTGGAGCCAAGGAGGCCACTCGCGTAGTCTGCCTTGCTCGCCATCGGTTTCCTGGAGTAACCCGAACTTTGGAAGCCAGTTCAGCAAGTTTCGGGAAACTTCAAGATTTCGGAACTCACTTGCTACGTCTTCTATTGTTTCTTCGTGTGGGCGTTGGAACTCGTGGCCGAAGTCTTTGATGAAAGCCAGTAAGATGAGGTGCAAGGCTACGAGGCGATCCCAACGGTACCGGTTTTGTTCGTCGGCGCGCAGGCCATTGAAGAAGTCCAGAGTCGAGTTGAGCCATTCTTCTTTTCCCATCAACTCTCGGAGTTCGTCTAATGAGATGAAGCGTTCGCCTCCTTCGCCATTGATCCAACTGTGATCGCAAGCCCGCCTCAAGTCATCCCTGAAGAAGTGGTCTTTGGATTCTGACACATCGTAGGCCAGCCCCGAAAACAGGTGGGTGCCGGTTGCAGCCCACAGTATCGCCCTCGAATACTTGAGGAACTCGAAGTCTTTCTTGTCCGCGATACGGGAATCCGCGTACAGAGCTTCGGACTCAAAACGTCTAATTAGGACGAAGAGCGCTAGGAATCTGTGTACCGTGGTTTGGAAGTAGTAGTTGTTAGGGTCCGAGCCGACACCTTGGTAGTCATCGCCAACATTCAGCCAATCTTCATCCTCGCTCGCGTATAGGCTCATCATGCGGTAGTTGAACTCTTCAACCGCCTGCAATATGCCGCCGTGATAGCATCCTATGAGGTCCCTGAGTTTCTTTCGCTGCTCATACTCGTACTCTGTCTTAAGCCTATCTCGTAACTGACGCTTAGCTAGCAGATAGCCACCTATGGGTGACAAAATGGTCAAGACAGTCCCCAGGATAGACACTACGGCGGCGGTGAGCGCAGCGGCTAACGTGGGATCGAGTTGTACAAGCCATTCCCACAGAGAGCGCAACATCTAGTGTAGATTAGCATTTCCGAAGCTGCAACGTGCTGTGATCTCTCTATCGAAGAGAGACGTTGCCCCGTCCGCCAATCGAGATGGAGCAACGTATTGTAAGCCTTTAGCCCAAAGCCTCGCCCAATGCGTCGGCGGCTTCCCCGCCCATGCCGGGTAGCATGTGAGAGTAGGTGTCGAGTGTGATGGCGACGAAGATGGACCCCCAGTAACTCTTCGATGACGCCAAGCTACGATGGACGATGCACTTAGCGTTTGTTAAACTCTTCTGGCCTTCACGCGGGGGCGTAGTTCAGTTGGTTAGAACGCCGGCCTGTCACGCCGGAGGCCGCGGGTTCGAGTCCCGTCGCTCCCGCCACTTGTTTTCTTGACGCCAAGCTATACTGAATAACAGATAGTATCTATCATCGTATTTGGAGGTGTGTCATGGCTGAACCCGTTGCGGTCACGGTTGATAATTTCGAGCAGGAAGTCTTGAACTCCGAGGTGCCGGTCATTGTGGATTTCTGGGCGGAGTGGTGCGCGCCGTGCCGGCAGGTGGCGCCGGTGATGGATGAGATCGCCCAGGAATACGAGGGCTCGGTGAAGGTTGCGAAGGTGGACGTAGACGCCGAGTCTTCGCTCGCGGGCCATTTCCAGGTCCAGAGCATCCCGACCATCGCGTTCTTCGAGCCCGGCGAACAGCCCAAAGCCGTGGTCGGCGCCCTCCCCAAAGAGATGGTCGAGTCAGCCTTCGGCCTGGAACGCTTCGCCAGGGCCGGGTAGGCTAGCGAGGCTGCCCGGCTCCGGGTGGCAGGCCGCTTGATAGCCGCCATCCCGTGCCGTAAAATCCGCTCCGGGCCGTTGCCCATCTTCCGGCGGGATAGCTCAGTTGGTAGAGCACATGACTGAAAATCATGGTGTCCCGGGTTCGAGTCCCGGTCCCGCCACTCCGGTTTCAGAACCTTTTTCTAGGCTGCCTGATCCGTCAGCGGCCCTCGCGCTCCTCGGGGCGTGGCTCGTGGCTCATGTCGGGCGCGCCGGTGAAACCGCCGGACTCGCCAGCCGAGGGACGCTCCGGCTCCTCGACACGGGATAACGCGAGGCCCAACGTCTCTTCATCCACGGGGTAGGGAAGTTCCAGGCGCGAGGCGAGCGTCTGGTCCAACTCCTCTTCCGGGAGGCTGTGTACCTGCTGCTCCATCTCGACCATCTCCGCCTCCGTGATGTCCACGATGCCCAGATCGTTCACCATCAGGGCCATCAGTTTGCGCTCTTTGAACTTGCGATCCGCCATATCCTTCTCCATTCCGTTTGCGGGATTCCATCAGTCTATCCCAGGCCGCCAGAGACGAATCCGGGCGAAGAATGATTCCGATCTCCCGCGCTACAAATCGGGGGCGCCGATCTCCGTCCGTAGCGAGGCCGTTTCCTCGTGAACGCCGTCGAGGGTCTGGCGGGCTTCGCTCATGCGGGCGTGCTCGACGCGCACGAAGCGGGTGTACGGGGCGATGGCCTCGCGCATCCGCTCGACGGAGCGATTCAATTCCGACTCGAACTGTCGCCGGACGACATCGCCGAGGCGTTCTCTGAGGGCGTCGGTCTTCTCGCGGAACTCTTGGCGGGCCTTGCGGCGGCGGTTGGGGAGGATAAATAGGCCGTAGCCAGCGATGATCGCGGCTGCCACGATGCCGGTCGCGTCAAGGAAGCGCGTCGTGGCGAGCGCGACGACTACCGTGCCGATGCCGACGGCCCCGATCCCGGTCGCCGCCGTCCGGGCGACGGCGCCCTGGAGGGAGAGGGCTATCTTCTCCGCCTCGTGCTCCCGGTCGTAGTCGCGGACGACCTCAGATGCGGTCTTGCCGACGGAGCGGATGACCCGGCCCCGGTTGTACTCGAAGTTGTCGCCGACCTCGCCGATGAGATGCTCGTCGTAGCCAGCCTGCCGCCTGCGGTCCACGTAGTCAACGATGGACCGCCACTGACGGAGGTTGCGGTCAACGATCCAATCCACCAGCTCCTCGACCCGCCCGTCTATGACTTCCTCCGTGTCCCCGACGACCTCATCACGGAACCGCTCCTCCACCTTCTCGCGCCGCAAAAGCTCTCGGAAACGGCCGAGCCGGATGTTCTCCTCGAACCAGGCGTCGCCTCGCTCGTTCATCGCGCGCACCGCGTTCTCTATCTCCGCCATCCGCGCCTCGAAGTCCCGCCGCAAATCCTCCACGAAAGCCCCAAGCTGCGCCTCCACGTTCTCAGCCGTCCGAAAGTCATCCTCCAGCAAACCCAATCGCTCCCCGACGGTTCGCCGGTAACGCCGCGCCAGTTCCTCCACGACGCCGAGCGGACTCTCCAGCTTGATACGCACCCGTCCCTCCTCATCGAGCACGTCCGAGACGTAGCGTTCCAGTTCGGCAAAGCCGCTCGCCGGGAGCAAAGCGTTCTTCTCCATCTCGCTGGACGCCTGCTTTGCTTTGCGGGCCAGGGTGGATGAGACGAAGAACATCGGGGGTGAGAGGCCGAGCGTGGATCTCAGACCGTCCGACACGAAGGAGCGCACCTTCTCCGCGTTCGCCTCGCCGCTCAGGAGGTCGGCTTTGTTGACGATCAGGACTATCTTCTTGCCCCAGTTCCGGATCAACTCCAGGTAACCGCGCTCGCTCTCCGTCAATGGACGCTCGGCTGAAGTGACGAACAAGACGAGATCCGAGCGTGGAACGAACCCCCGCGATAGTTCTTCATGCTCGCGGATGATGGCGTTGGTGCCCGGAGTATCCACGATGGAGACCTCGCGCAGGAAGTCGTTCGGGTACTCACGTTCCACAACGCCCTCGCGCCGTTCACGGGAGGTTGGTTCCGGGCCGTGACGCAGAACCGTGATCCTATCCGTCGTCGGCGTGACGCCCTCCTCGGAGACATCGGCCCCGAGCAGGGCATTGATGAACGCGCTCTTGCCCGAGTTGAATTCGCCCACGATCACGAGCAAGAAAAGCTCGTCCACGTCCATCAGCGCCCGCCGAACCAACTCCGCGTCCTCGCCCGGCGCCCCGAAGTTCGTCAGGAACTCCACGAGCCCATGCAGGAGCTTCCTCTCGCGCTCGACCAGCGCCTGCCGCTTTTCATCCAGGATTCGCAAGACTAATCTCCCCAGAGTTTCGATCACCCACAGTTTACCCTCGCCGCATGAACGCCGCGTGCCGGAGCTTCCCCACGGAGGTGCTACCATAAACGGTCGCAAGTTCCGCGAACGAAGGGTAACCATGAACCATAGACAGCTCGGCAACACCGGCCTCGAAGTTTCGGAGATAGGCTACGGGGCGTGGGGCATCGGCAAGGACGCCTGGCTCGGCGCCGAGGATGACGAGTCTCTGAAGGCCCTCAACCGGGCCATTGACCTCGGCCTGACCTTCATAGACACAGCTCTCGCCTACGGAGACGGCCACAGCGAGCGGCTCGTTGGGCAGGTTATAAGGGACCGGACGGAGACCATCCGCGTCGCAACCAAGATCCCGCCGAAGAACCGCGTCTGGCCCGCGCCTGAGGGTCTGAGCCCGGATGAAGCGTTCCCCGGAGACTACGTGCGCGAATGCACGGAAGAGAGCCTGAAGAACCTCGGCGTGGACACTCTGGACGTGCAGCAGTTTCACGTATGGCAGGACGGGTGGGTCGGGGATGGAAGTTGGCGGGAGGCCGTCGAAGAGTTGAAGCAGGAAGGTAAGATCCGGAACTTCGGCGTCTCCATAAACGACCATCAGCCGGAGAACGCGCTGCGGCTCATCCAGACTGGCCTGGTTGACACGGTGCAGGTCATCTACAACGTCTTCGACCAGAGTCCGGAGGACGAGCTTCTGCCCTTCTGTCGGACTCACAACGTCGGCGTCATCGTGCGGGTGCCATTCGACGAGGGTGCTTTGACCGGCACGATCACCCCCGATACCGAGTTCGAGGATGGGGATTTCCGCAACGAATACTTCAAGGATGACAGGAAGCGGGAAGTCCAGGAGCGGGTGCGGGCCATCGTCTCCGAGCTTGGCGCCACGGAGGATGCGATGGCGGAGATCGCGCTCCGTTACATCCTCTCGAACCCGGCGGTCTCAACCGTGATTCCGGGGATGCGCTCCGTCCGAAACGTCGAGCGGAACATGGCCGTCGGCGATGGCGAGGGTCTGCCCGAGGATCAGGTCCGCAGGCTCAAGGCCCATCGCTGGGTCCGCAACTTCTACCCCAACGCCTGATAAGGAATCCGGGCGAAGGGTTGCATCCGTTGCGGGAGCCGGGGAAACACGACCCCGACTCCCGCCGCTCCGGGGATGGGCAAGTGGTCCATGAGATCCGCGTTTGAAGGATAGCCGTAACCTTACGGTGGCGGCGTTCGTGCTGCTTGTTCTGTTCTGGGGTTCGACGTTTTCTGCCATTAAGATCGGGCTTTCGGACGCGCCGCCGGTGCTCTTCGCGGGGGTGCGGGGCATTATCGGGGGCGTGGTGGTGGCGCTCCTCGCCCTCGCGTGGGGAGGCAGCCCGGATCTGCGCCGTGCCTGGCCGGTGTACGCGCTTCTGACGCTCTTGAACGTGGTGTTGTTCCTGGGGTTGCAGACGGTCGCCATCGCGTATCTGCCATCGGGGACGGCTGCGGTCCTGATCTACCTTCAGCCCATCCTCACGGGCTTTCTCTCGTGGCCGCTGCTCGGCGAACCTCTGGGTCCGGCGAAGCTGACCGGCCTCCTGCTCGGCTTCCTGGGGATAGTCGTGGTGAGTATCGGCGGCTTCTCCGGGGCAGTTTCCGCGACCGGGATAGCCTTCGCTGCGGCCTCCGCCGTCGCCTGGTCGCTTGGGACGGTGTACTTCAAGAAGGCCCAGGAGCGCGTCCCGATGCTGTGGGCCATCGCCCTGTCATTCCTTGCCGGGGGCGTGATCCTGACCGTCGCAGGGCTCTTCCTGGAGTCCTTCGCGGATGTCTCGTGGAATTCTTCGTTCGTGGCGAGCCTGCTGTACACGGCGGTCGTGGGGACGGCCCTCGCGTGGGTCTTGTGGCTCGGGTTGGTGCGGGCGGGGGAGGCCAGCCGGGTGGCGGCATACGTGTTCTTCGTGCCGCTGGTCGGCATCGCGATCGGGGCCGTGGTCCTCGACGAGCCTTTGAAACCTTCACTGCTGCTTGGGACTGCCTTCGTGGTCTCGGGCATCTACCTCGTCAACCGCGCGCCTCGGGGCGAGAAGGAAGTCGAAGGATAGCCGCGCCGTGGCCCGTAATGGGATGGACGTTCGGGATGCTCGATACAGAATCCGGGTGAAGGGTTCCATTTGTAATGGGAGTCGTCTTTCACCTCCCGACTCCCGCATAGGATGAGACGCGAAGTCATCAACCGGATTCCATATGAGAGGGATCC